>VERU01000241.1 GCA_018882485.1 Rhodoferax sp.
TCGCCATAGACCTCCACCATGCCGCGGTGGCTGATGTAGATCTCGGTTTCACCACCGGCATTGCGCTCCAGACGGATCCGGAAGCGATCCCGTTCGCCGGTGGAATACAGGTTGTCGAACAGCTTGCCCAGGGTGCTGCGGATGAAATCCTGCGGGATCTTGGCGCGGTTCTCGGCCCAGTCGGTTTCCATGATGCCCAGGGGTGGCTGGTCCAGGGTGAGCACGAATCCGCCTTCCTTCCAGAAGTCACGCAGCGGCTGCCACAGGCTCTCCGGGCTGCGCTGAACGGCCAGCCAGCGCTGGTTGCCATTGCGCTCGATCCGCACATCGCCGAGGCTGGCTGCAGCCGTGGGCAGGTTCGACGCAGCGGGCTGCGCAGCCTTGAAGCCCGACGCCGTCACCACCGACCCCGGCACCACGTAGCGGTTCTCGCGCGACAGCTGGGTGAGGTCGGGCGGCACATCCAGGGCAGGGCCCTTGGTGGCGCTGCGGTAGTCCACCTTGTCGCTGTCCAGTGCCGAGCAGGCCCCCAGGCCGACGGTCAGTCCCACCACGGCCAGGAGGTGGGTACAGCGGGAAATGCGCATGGGCGGGCAGGGGGTGTTCATGGGGTCGGATCGGGCAGCAGGCCCAGAGTGGCCAGGGCGGCGGCGACGCCAGCCTGCAGCGGGTCGGACAGCGGGGTCAGCGGTAGCCGCAGTGCGCCGCCGCACAGGCCCATGCGCGCCATGGCCCATTTCACAGGAATGGGGTTGGGTTCCACGAAGAGCTGGCGGTGCAGTGGCAACAGCCGCATCTGGATGGCCATGGCGGTGGTGCGGTCGCCGGCGATGGCCGCCACACAGAGTTCGTGCATCAGCTTGGGCGCCACGTTGGCCGTCACGCTGACGTTGCCGTGGCCGCCGCACAGCATCAAGGCCACCGCGGTCGGGTCGTCGCCCGAGTAGATCGCAAAGCCCGCAGGAGCTTCCCGGATCAGCCATTGGGCCCGCTCGATGTTGCCGGTGGCTTCCTTGATCCCGTGGATGCCGGGGACATGGGCCAGCCGCAGTACCGTGTCGTGGGCCAGGTCGGCCACCGATCGGCCTGGCACGTTGTACAGGATCATGGGCAGATCGACCGCCTCGGCGATCGCCTTGAAGTGCCGGTACTGGCCTTCCTGGGTCGGCTTGTTGTAGTACGGGACCACCTGCAGCTGGCAATCGGCGCCCACCGTGCGGGCAAAACGGGCGAGCTCGATCGCCTCGGCGGTGGAGTTGGCGCCGCAGCCGGCCATGATGGGCACCCGGCCTGCCGATTGCTCCACCGACACGCGGATGATCTCGCAGTGTTCGTCCACCGTGACTGTGGGCGATTCGCCGGTGGTGCCCACCACCCCGATGCAGTCGGTGCCCTGGTCCACATGCCAGTCGATCAGTTTTCGCAGCGCCGGATAGTCCACCTTGCCGTCGTCAAGCAGAGGAGTGGCCAGTGCCACGATGCTGCCGGTGATCTGCTGGAAGCCTGGGTTCATGGGTGTTGCCCGGGGAAAAAGGAGGGTCATTCTACCCAGAGCGGGTATCGCGCCGGGGTGGGGTCGGGGACTGCTGCCGGGCGCACGGCGCATAGCCTTTGCACGAAACGGTCGGGCGCCTGGAGGAAGCCGTCCTCGTAGGCCACCACGCGCAGCCCGTCGAAGGCACGCAGCAACTCGCCCGGCTGCAGCAGAAAATCCGGGTTGCTCGGCCGGCCCACACTCGCCTGGCCGATGGCGAAGGTTTCGTAGATCAGCACGCCACCGGGTGCCAGACTCTGCGCCACCTGGGCCAGCCGAGGGCGCCACAGGTAGTGGGTGACGACCACGCCATCGAACGTCTGGGGCTGGCCCCCCTGCATCAGCGGCCAGGGCCCGGCCTCCAGATCCGCGACCACCAGGGTCGCCAGTCCGTCCAGACCGCGCACCGCCTCGGCCGACCGGTCCACCCCTGTGACGGCAAAGCCGGCGCCCGCCAGCCAGCGCAGATGGCGCCCGCTGCCACAGGCCAGATCGAGCACGCCGCCGCCCTGGCGTATCAGCCGGGCCCAGCGGCAGACCCAGGGTGAGGGGGCGCAAGGGGCTGCGTGAGCGGCCGCGCATCGATCCGGGTTTGCTCCTGTATTCATAGCAAACTATTCATGATGCATGCGGCATAGGGCCTCATTTCGATCAGAAGCAGGCCCACAGCTGGTCGGTCAGCGTACGCAAGAAGTCCGCCCGTGTGTACAGGCCAAAGACCGCCGCCAGGACGGCCACTGCCGCCAGCGTCAGGCCCAGTCCTGGCTGGCGCATCAGCGGGCTGCGCCGGCCATCGCCGCGCCCCGGGGTATGGCGGTCTCGCGGATCGGCAGGTTGACCAGCCCGGCCAGTACCCCGAGAGCGATCGCGATCCACCACACCACGTCGTAGCTGCCGGTCCGGTCGTACAGGTAGCCGCCGAGCCAGACGCCCATGAAGGAGCCGATCTGATGGCTGAAGAACACGAAGCCGCTGAGCATGGAGAGGTGCGCGACGCCAAATATCTGGGCCACGGTCGCGTTGGTGGGCGGTACCGTGGACAGCCAGAGCAGGCCCATGGCTGCCGAGAAGATGTAGACGCTCGCGGGTGTCAGGGGCACCGCCAGAAAGACCGCGATCACCAGCGCGCGTGCGGTGTAGATGAAGGACAGGATGTTCTTCTTGGCCAGACGCTGCCCCAACATGCCCGAAGCATAGGTGCCCATGATGTTGAACAGCCCGATCAGCGCCAGCGAGTAGCCGGCCACCTGCGGCGACAGACCGTGGTCCTTGAGGTAGCTGGGCATGTGCACCCCGATGAACACCACCTGGAAGCCGCACACGAAATAGCCCGCCATGAGCAGCTGGAAGCTGCGGTACCGGAACGCCTCGCTGAGCGCGTGCAGGATGCTCTGGTCCCGGTGCGGCGCAGCTCCGCCGGCGAACCCGGGCTCCCGCAGCAGCCGCGCCAGCGGCGCGATGGCCAGCACCAGCACGGAAAGCACCGTCAGTGCCTGGGCCCATCCCAGCCGGTCGATCAGCCAGCTTTCGACCGGCACCATGAGGAACTGACCGAATGAGCCGGCCGCTGCAGCGATGCCCATGGCCCAGGATCGGCGCTCGGCGGGGATGTTGCGGCCGATCAGCCCGTACACCACGGCATAGGTGGTGCCCGCCTGTGCGGCACCGATCAGCAGCCCGGTGGTGAGGCTGAGCAGCCAGGGTGTACTGGCCAGTGCCATGCCGGCCAGCCCCAGCGCGTACAGCAGGGCCCCGGTCACCATCACCCGAAACGCGCCGTAGCGGTCGGCGACCATGCCGGCAAAAATGCCGAACACCCCCCACGACAGGTTTTGCACCGCCATCGCGAAAGCAAAGGTTTCACGCCCCCAGCCGCGCGCCTGGCTGATGGGTTGCAGCCAGAGGCCGAAGCCGTGGCGTGTGCCCATGGACAGGGTCAGGATGCAGGCACCGCAGACCAGGACCCGGGTCAAGCTGAGGGGGGGCGGGGAAGATGTCATGGCTCAAATGTAGCGAATCGCGGGCGGCGACCCGGTCCCATGGCCTCCCGCACAACCCGATGCGCCGACCTGAAAATCTGTTGTTATATACAGTTTTTCGGGCCTCGACCGCTACAATGGCCGGCATGGCCGTCTCATCTGCTGCTGTTTATTCCGAATCGTCCATCCGGGTGCTCAAGGGGCTGGAGCCCGTCAAGCAGCGCCCGGGCATGTACACCCGCACGGACAACCCGCTGCACATGGTCCAGGAGGTGCTGGACAACGCGGCCGACGAGGCCCTGGCCGGTCATGGACGCAAGATCCGCGTCACCCTGCATGCCGACGGGTCGGTGTCCATCGAAGACGATGGCCGGGGCATCCCCTTCGGTCTGCACCCCGAAGAAAACGCGCCGGTGGTGGAACTGGTTTTCACACGGCTGCACGCCGGCGGCAAATTCGACAAGGGCAAGGGTGGAGCTTACAGCTTCTCGGGGGGCTTGCACGGCGTGGGTGTGAGCGTCACCAACGCGCTGTCCCGGCGGCTGGAGGTGGTGACCTGCCGCGAGGGGCAGGTGGCGCGGCTGGCGTTTGCGGGGGGAGACGTGGTCGATCCGCTGCAGGTTCGCCCGGCTGGCGACGGGGAGCGGCGCTCGGGCACCTCGGTGCGGGTCTGGCCCGACCCTCGATATTTCGAGTCGGTGGTGATCCCGCAGGGCGAACTGCTGCACCTGCTGCGCAGCAAGGCGGTGCTGATGCCCGGCGTGACGGTCACCCTGACGCAGGAAAAGACCCGTGAAACGCAGACCTGGGTCTACAAGGGCGGCTTGCGCGACTACCTGCTGCAGACGCTGGTGTCCGAACCGCTGATCCCGGTGTTCGAGGGCGAGGGATACGCCGACGCCCAGAACGACAGCGCTGCCGAGGGAGAGGGCGCTGCCTGGTGTGTGGCTTTCACCGAGGACGGCCCCACGGTGCGCGAGAGTTACGTCAACCTGATCCCGACCACCGCCGGCGGCACCCACGACAGCGGTCTGCGCGACGGGTTGTTCCAGGCGGTCAAGGGCTTCATCGAGCTGCACGCGCTGGCCCCCAAGGGGGTCAAGTTGCTGCCCGATGACGTGTTCCTGCGGGCCAGTTTCGTGCTGTCGGCCAAGGTGCTGGACCCGCAGTTTCAGGGCCAGATCAAGGAGCGGCTGAACTCGCGTGACGCGGTGCGGCTGGTCTCGGGCTTCGTGCGTCCGGCCCTGGAGTTGTGGCTGAACCAGCATGTGGAGTACGGG
>VERU01000004.1 GCA_018882485.1 Rhodoferax sp.
CCCTGCAGCAGGCGCAGCACGGCGCGCGCCGCGGCGGGGGCCGAGGCGGGCAGTTCGAAGCGGCTGGCGGTGGCGGGGGTGGTGATGGTCATGGCGTCGACGATCCGGGAAACGATGGCCCTAGCGCGTGACGAAGCGCTCGGGCGGCTCGGGGTTGCTGGCGAACGGCACCCGCTTGAGGAACAGGCGCAGCGCCTGCCAGTGGATGCGCGCCATCACGCCCAGCGTCAGGGCCGGGTAGCCCAGAATCGCGCGGCGCAGCGTGCCGGCATCCAGCGGCAGCAGGTCGGCGCTGACGCTGGTTTGCAGCAGGGGGCCGTCCGGTCCGTCGTGGTCGACCCTGGCCACCGTGCGCGTGCGCTCGGGTGTGATCATGAACCGGAACCGGTAGCGCCCCTGCACCGTACAGAACGGCGACACATGGAACACCTTGGCCGCCTGCGACTCGACGCCGTAGGCGGGCCGGTCCAGCAGGTAGCAATGGCGTTCGCCGAAGGTGTTGTTGACTTCGGCCACGATCGCGCGCAGGCGGCCATCCGGTCGGTGGCAATACCAGAAACTCACCGGCTTGAAGCTGTAGCCCAGCACGCGCGGATAGCAGTGCAGCCAGACCTCTCCGGTCGCGTCGGCGATGCCCTCCTGCCGGAGCACTTCGTCCAGCCAGGCCAGGGCCCCACCCCGCTCGGGACCGCGTCCGTCCCCGTGGTCGGAGTCGTGAAAGCTCAGCAGGGCGGGCCGGTTGCAGGGCAGGATGCCCGCTCCGTGGCGGGCCAGGCTGCGCATGGGCAACAGCAGGAAGCAGGTCGGGTAGACGAAGGCGTGGTGCACCGGGCGCAACCGCGTGTGCCGGACCCGCCCGAAGCCGATCAGGGGATGCGCGACGGCGTCGGTCATGCGGTGGTCCCCGTGGACCGGCCGGTATCGGTCAGCAACTGCGCTGCGGCGGCCAGACCGGACTTGAGTCCGTCTTCGTGGAATCCGTAGCCGGTCCAGGCCCCGCAGAAGTAGGTGTGATGCCGGCCTTGCAGGCCCGCAACCCCGTCCTGTGCCAGGATGGCGGCCCGATCGAACACCGGGTGGGCGTAGTCGAAAGCGGCGTGGATCTGGTGGGGGTCGATGTCGCGCACCGGGTTGAGCGAGACCAGCACCGGCTGCGTGAAAGGCAGGGGTTGCAGCCGGTTCAGCAGGTAGTGCAGGCAGACCCGGTTCGGCTGGTCGGTGTCCATGGAGCGCTCGTAATTCCAGGCGGCCCAGGCCAGGGGCCGGCCAGGCAGCACCGAGCGATCGGTGTGCAGCACGGCGCGGTTCGGCTGGTAGCGGATGGCTCCCAGCACCGCCTGCTCCCGCGGGCTGGGCTGTGCCAGCAGGGCCAGCGCCTGGTCGGAATGGGTGGCCAGGATCAGCTTGTCGTAGCGTTGCGTACCCGCGTCGGTGGTCAGCAGGACCCCGTCGTCGTCGCGCTTGATGCGCCGCACGGCACAGTTCAGCCGGCGGTCGTTCAGGCGCGACGTGATCGCCTCGACATAGCGCCGGGCGCCGCCGGACACCGTCCACCACTGGGGCCGGTCACGGACCTGCAGCAGCCCGTGGTTGTGGCAGAAGCGCAGCATGGTGGCCACCGGGAACTGCAGCATCTGGTCGGTCGGACAACTCCAGATGCAGCCCAGCATGGGCAGGAAATACCAGTCCCGGAAGGCCTGCGAGAAGCCGTGCTGGTCCAGAAATTCCGACAACGGTTGCATCGGCTCGTGGTCGGCGGCGGCGGTGGCCAACCGGGTGGCGAGGGCATTGAAGCGCAGCACGCTGCGCAGCATGCCGATGAATTGAGGATTCAGCAGATTGCGGCGTTGGGCAAACACGGTGTTCAGAGAGGAGCCGCTCCACTCCAGCGCGGCCCGGCCTGCGTCACCCGGCACCTGGACCGAGAAGGACATGTCCGAACGCGAGCAGGGGATGTCCAGTTCGGAGAACAGCCGGATCAGGGTCGGGTAGGTGCGTTCGTTGAACACCAGAAATCCCGTGTCCACCCCGTGCGTCACCGATCCGCCCGGTCCGTTCAGGGTGAGGTCTACCGTATGGGTGTGCCCGCCAAAGTAGTCGGATGCCTCGAACAGCGTCACCTCGGCCTGACCCTGCAGCCGGTGTGCGGCACCCAGTCCGGAGATGCCGGAGCCGACGATCGCGACCTTCATGGGCGCCGCGTCACCCGGGTGGCCACCGCAAGCCGGAACAAGAAGGATTCGTTGAATTTCATACTACCCAGTCACTTTCATGACCGGATAGTAATTTATTGATCGAACAACGTCAACGGTCAGGGCACCGGGCTTGCCCGCAGGCCGTGCGCCATCGCTTGCGCCGGTCATTGCGGGGTGGACGGCGCTTCAGCTTGCGAGGGATCTGCCGCGTCCCAGTGTCAGGGGCAGCAGGCGCTTGAGGTTGGGGCGCGACCGGATGTCGTGGTGCGGGATGCTGGCGGTGATCTTGAAGTCGGGCTGGGTGGTGTCGCGCAAGGGGAGCTCGCTGTTGGCCAGACCCGACTTGCTGACGATGACCGCAACCGTGGGCGTGGGGGTGTTGGCGCCCCGACGAACCACCACCGCCAGTTCCCCGCAGGCCAGACGGACGAAGGTGCCGGGGGAATAGATGCCCACCGCCTTGATCAGGGCCGCACCGGCTTCATCGACCTGCTTGAGTTCGTCGAAATAGGCGGCTTTCATGGCCAGACCCGGGAGCATGGGTTTGCGGCCAGCCCGCGGCGAGATGGCCGCCGCGAACATGTCGGCGCGCTGGATCAGCCGGGCCATGCGTTCACCGGGCGTGCGGTTGCCCAGGGGGCCGGGCGTGCGGCTGTGGTGTTCGAGCACCGCCGTGATCCAGTTGCCGTCCGAGACGCCCAGCTTTTGCAGCATCTCGGCGGAGCGCCGGGCGTGGCCGTCGATGATGCGCCGCTGCGGCGGTCCCAGCGGTTCCTTTTGCTGGGCCAGCCGATCCTGCAACTCGGTCATGCCGATGTTCATGGTCAGCGCGGCCCGGCTCAGGCATTCCTGTTCGGCCAGCGGCCACTTCAGCACCTCGCGGGCGGCGATGCCGCACATCACGGACACCAGCATGGCGTGGGTGGCACTGTAGCGCTCCACCTCCACCGCCGCCATCTGGATCAGCGCCAGCAGCACGCCGTCGGCATTCAGGCGGGAGAACAGGCTCAGTTTCTGGTCGACCCGGTCGAGCTGGTTGATGAAGACGGAGTCCTCGGTACGCCGCAGGATGGCGTGCAGCTGTTCCTGCAGGTAGGGCCAGTCGGGATCTTTTTCGACTTCGGGCGCACTGCGCTCGAGCACGCTCTTGAAGCTGGGACCCTCTGGCAGCTTGGCCGTCGGCTGGCTGTCGGCGATCCGGCCCAGCGGGACATTGCTGTTGAGCATGCCCACCATCTGCCCCAGGTGCTGTTGGCGGTGCAGGGCGGAGTCGACGATGTCGATGTAGACGTTGTCGCGCCCCTCCACCAGTTCCTCGAGCTCGCGGCGATCGTCGAACTGGTAGCCTTTCTTGGCCAGCAGAACGCCTTTTTCATCCCACAGCGCAAAGCGCAGGGGTTCTGTCACGATGACCGATGTCAGTTTGACCGGGACCAGTTCCATGACGGTCGGGCCTCAGGCGGCAAAACGCGACAGGCTCTGGCGGGTCAGGGGCAGCAGCCGGGCCAGACCCACATTGACCTTGAGCCCTTGCCGCGGGATGGAGCCGGTGACCTTCCAGTCGGGCAGGCTGGTGTCGCGCAGCGTGAGCTCGCTGTTGGGCAGTCCGCCCCGGGTCAGGACCACGGCCACCCGGGGCGCCGAGGTGTTGACGCCGCGCCGAACCACGATGGCGGTTTCTTCGCTGGCCAGTCGCACATAGGTCCCCGGGGGGTACACGCCCACGGCCTTGATCATGGCTGCGCCGGCCTCATCCACCTGCTGGCGCTCGTCGAAATAGGCGGCCTTCATGGCGGCCTGGGTCGGGGCGGCCGAGCGCGATGCCCGCGGCGCGATCGCGGCCGCGAAGATGTCGGCGCGCTGGATCAGCCGGGCCATGCGTTGCCCCACCGATCGTGGCGCCAGGGGGCCGGACGTGCGGGCATGGTGGTGCCGTACCGCGTCCAGCATGTCCTGATCGTCCACCCCCAGCCGCTGCAGCAGCTGGGCCGAGCGCTCCGGGTGGAGCCGGATCGACTCGCGCTGGGCCACGGTCAGGGGCTCTTTCTGCTGCGCCAGTCGGTCCTGCAGCAGCGACATGCTGATGTTCATGGTCAGCGCCGCGCGGCACACCACATCCTGCTGGTCGTCCGGCCATTTGAGAACATCGCGGGCGGTCAGGCCGCACATGACGGACACCAGCATGGCATGGGTGGCGCTGTAACGGTCGAATTCCTTGGACGACAGGTTGAACAGCGACAGCAGCGTGCCGTCGGGGTTGACCGTGGTATGGTGGGCCAGCTGTCGCTGCAGGCGATCCAGCCGCAGCGCAAAGGCCTGGGGATTGCTGACCCGCACCAGGGTGTGGGCCTGTTCCTGCAGATCCAGCCAGTCGGCGTCGGTGCTGACTTCCAGTTCGCGCTCGGGCTCCACCTTCATATCGGCCAGCCGGGTCTCTGCGATCTGGCGGATCTGCCGGTTGTCCTGCACCATGTCGTGCAGCTTTTTCACGAAGGCCCGCTGGGCCCGTTCGAAATCGGCGATGTCGACCAGCAGCTTGCTGCGCTGGCCGATCATGACCTGCAGTTCCTTCTCGTTCTCGATGACGAAGCCGCGTTCGGCCACCAGAAAACCGGCCTCATCCCACAGCGGATAGGGCAGCGGTTTGCCGATTTTCAGGTCGTCAAAGGGGATGCTGATCCGGTTCATGGAGGTATTTAATTTTAGGCCAGTCCCCCATGGATGCCAATCCAGTCCAGGCTCTTGGCGTCGAGCATAACCCGGCCGCAGGGCTGCTAGCATGGGCCTATGGTCCGAACACCGTCCGAAATCCCCCCCAATTCATCCCTCGCTTCGCCGTTGCTGGACCGGATCTGCCCGCCGCACCGCCTGTTGGATCGATTGACCGCCCTGCCGCGCCCTCTGGTGTTCACCAACGGGGTGTTCGATGTCCTGCACCGGGGCCATGTGCTGTACCTCGAACAGGCTCGCGCCCTCGGGGCCAGTTTGCTGGTGGCGCTGAATACCGACGCGTCCGCCCGCCGGCTGGGCAAAGGGCCGGATCGGCCTCTGAACAACCAGGACGACCGCGCCATCCTGATTGCCGCGCTGGCTTCCACCTCCCTGGTGACCTGGTTCGACGAGGACACGCCGCAGGCCCTGATCGCTGCGGTCCGGCCCGATGTGCTCGTCAAGGGCGGCGATTACGACATGCAGCGGCTGCCGGAAACCCGCTTGGTGGAGTCCTGGGGCGGGCGGGCGCTGGCGCTGCCGTTCGTGGCGGGCTACTCGACCACCGCGCTGGTCCGTCGCATCCGCCAGATTTCTGAATGAAATCGGCCTCCAGCCCTTGTCCTGTATGGATAGTTTGCTATTTTTTTTGATGTCACTCGGCGACGCGGCCGAGTCCCTGGGCAGGGTCGACCGCACCCGGTGAGGCCGGCCGCTTCCGGCGCAGGCGGCGCAGCAGGGTCTGCAGGTCGTCGATCCAGGTGAACACCGGCGGCACCACCAGCAGGCTGAGCAGCGTCGAGGTGATCAGTCCGCCGATCACGGCGATCGCCATGGGCGAACGGAAGCTCGGATCCGCGCCCCAGCCCAGGGCCAGCGGCAGCATGCCGGCGCCCATGGCGATGGTGGTCATGACGATGGGCCGGCTGCGCTTGTGGCAGGCGTCCACCAGCGCCTCGAAACGGGCCATGCCGGCCTGGCGCGCCAGGATGGCGTAATCCACCAGCAGGATCGAGTTCTTGGTGACGATGCCCATGAGCATGATGAGCCCGATCATCGAGGGCATCGACAGCGCCCGGTCGGTCAGCAGCAGCGCCACGAAAGCCCCGCCCATGCTCAGGGGCAGGGCCGCCAGAATGGTGACGGGCTGCATGAAGTCCTTGAACAGCAGCACCAGCACGCCGTAGATGCACAGCACGCCGATCAGCATGGCGATGCCGAAGCTGGCAAACAGGGCCTGCATCTCCTGAGCGTCGCCGAGTTCGGCGATCTTGACGCCGGCCGGCAGGTTGCGCAGGCTGGGCAGGGCGCGGGCCTGCGCATTCAGTTCACCCAGCTGGCGGCTGCCGAGTTCGATGTCGAACGTGACATTGCGGCTGCGGTTGAGCCGGTCGATCTGCGCGGGCCCGCTGTCCATGCTCAAGGTGGCCACGCTGCCCAGCAGCACGGGCCCCTGGCGTCCCGGGACCGTCAGCCGCTCCAGGGCGGACACATCGGCCCGCACCGCGTCCGGCAGCTTGACGCGGATCGGCACCTGCCGCTCGGGCAGATTCAGGCGCGACAGGCCGGTGTCGTAGTCGCCGGCGGTGGCGACCCGCACGGTGTCGCCGATGGCCGCGGTGGTCACGCCCAGATCGGCGGCGCGCGCCGCATCCGGCCGCACAATGATTTCGGGCCGCACCAAAGAGGCGCTGGAACTCACATTGCCGATGCCCGGCAGGCCGCGCAGCTCGCGTTCCACCGTCTGGGCCGTCTGCAGCAGGGCGGCCGGATCGTCGCTTTGCAGCACCAGCTGCATCTTGACCCCGGTGTCCGGGGGCCCGACGGTGAAGCGGGCTCCCGGCAGGGCTGACAGGGCCAGCCGCAGCCGGCGTTCGATGTCGGCCATGCTGCTGCTGCGTTCCCGGCGGTGGCTGGTGGTCAGGGTCAGCACGGCACGCCGTGCCTCCGCGGCGGCGCCCGGTGCGAAGGCGTCGCCGCTGGAGCCGCCCCCGATGGAGCTGAAGATGCTCCGGATTTCGGGCAATTGCAGGGCCGCCTGTCGCGCCTGTTCGGCCAGCTCGCGGGTTTCCGCCAGCGTGCTGCCGGGCGGCAGCTCCAGGGTGATCTGGGTCTGCCCCCGGTCGGCCGCCGGCACGAAGCCGGTGGGCAGCAAAGGCACCAGTGCCAGCGACCCGACGAAGAACAGGCCAGCGCCCACCAGCGTCAGGACCCGGTGGCGCAGGCAGGCCTGCATGACATGCATGTACCAGGCCATGACCGGCCCATCGGGCCGGTCGGGAGCACTGGCAGCCTGCGCATGGGACTTGAGGAGGTAGGCCGCCATCATGGGCGTGAGCAGCCGGGCCACCACCAGCGAGGCCAGGATGGCCAGCACCGCGGTCCAGCCGAACTGCTTGAAGAAGAGGCCGGGCACGCCGCCCATGAAGGCGGTGGGCAGGAACACGGCGACCAGCGCGAAGGTGGTGGCGATCACCGCCATGCCGATTTCGTCGGCCGCCTCCAGCGCCGCCTGGAACGGGGTTTTTCCCATGCGCAGGTGGCGTTCGATGTTTTCGATCTCGACGATCGCATCGTCCACCAGCACCCCCACCACCAGCGCCAGCGACAGAAGGGTCACGGTGTTGAGCGTGTAGCCGAAATACTGCAGGCCGACAAAGGTCGGCAGCACGGACAGGGGCAGTGCGGCCGCCGCGACCAGGGTGGCGCGCCAGTTCCGCAGGAAGCCCCAGACCACCAGCACCGCCAGCAGCGCACCCTCGTACAGCAGCGTCATGGAGCCCTGGAAGTTCTCGGCCACGGGGGCCGCGTTGTCGATCGCCTGGCTCAGGCGCACATGGGGGTGGCGGGCCTGCAGCTCGGCCACGGCCGCCCGCACCCCGCTGGCCACCGTCACCTCACTGGCCCCCTTGGTCCGGAACACTTCGATGCCCACCACCGTGCGTCCGTCCAGTGTGGCCAATGCCCGGGGTTCGGCCACGGTGTCGCGCACCGAGGCGACGTCGCCCAGGCGCAGATGGCGGCCATCCGGCAGCGCCAGTTCCAGCTGGGCCAGTTCCTGGGCGGTGCGCACGGTGGCGATGGTGCGCACCGACTGTTCTGCTCCGCTGACGTCACCCCGCCCGCCTGGCGTCTCCTGCTGCACCTGCCGCAGCCGGCGAGAAACGTCCAGTGCCGACACCTGGAGCGCCGCCATGCGGGCGGTATCGAGCTCGACGCGGATCTCGCGATTGACGCCCCCCATGCGCTTGACCGCGCCCACGCCGGGGACTGCCAGCAGGCGTTTGGCGACCGTGTTGTCCACAAACCAGCTCAGGTCCTGCAGGTCCAGGCCGCCAGCCGGATCGGCCTGATCGGCGGTGTAGGTCAGCACCACCCGTCCGGACGTGGCGGCCTTGGTCACCGAGGGATCACGCAACTCGGCCGGCAGGTCGGCCCGTACCCGGGCCACCGCGTCACGCACGTCGTTGACCGCTTCAGCGATCGGCTTCTCGAGGATGAACTCCACCGTGACCTGCACGTCCCCGTCGAGCACCTTGGTGTAGATGTTCTTCACCCCTTGCAGCGTGGCGACGGAGTTTTCCAGCTTGCGGGCCACCTCGGTCTCCAGCTGGGCTGGGGCGGCACCGGGCAGGCTTGCGCCGATCGTGACGATGGGCAGCTCGATGTCCGGGAAATCCTGCACCACGCTGCCCCGGTAGGCCAGCAGACCCGCCAGCGTCAGCAGCGCGAACAGCATGATGGCCGGGATCGGGTTGCGGATCGAGAGCGCCGAGAAGTTCATGGCCGCTCCTTATTTAGTAGCAGGAACTTCAGGCTTGACAAGGGCTGAGGCCGGATTCGAGGCCGAACCTGGCGCCACTTTCACCAGGTCGCCGTCGTTCAGGAAGCCGGCGCCGCTGGCCACCAGCAGGGTCTGGCCATCCAGTCCTTCGAGCACCTCGACGCGCTCGCCCTGGCGCCGGCCGGTCTGCACCTTGAGCTGGCTCACGCGCTGGTCGGGATGGAGCCGGAACACGTAACTGAAGCCGTCGCGCACCACCACGGCCTGTTGCGGAACCGTCAGGGCCGGTGCGGCGCCCAGCTCGAATTCGCCACGGGCGAACATGCCGGCCTTGAAATCCCGCGCCGGTGTCGGCAGGTCCACGTAGACCAGCCCGGTGCGGGTTTGCGGGTCGACGGTGGGGGCCACCATGCGGACCCGGCCGCGCAGCTGGGCGCCGCTGGCCGCCTGCACGTTGACGGCGGTGCCTGCGGGAATGCGGCCGAGTTCGGCTGCCGTGACTTCGGCGCGCCATTCCAGGCGTCCCTGGCGGATCAGCCGAAACAGCTCGGTGCCCGCGCCGACCACGGCGCCGACGGTGGCGCTGCGTGCCGAGACCACCCCGGCGTCCGGCGCCCGCACCTCGGTGTTCTGCAGCCGCAGCAGTTGCGAGGCCAGCGCCGCCTTGACCGATTCGACCCGCGCCCGGGCGGTCTGCTCGGCCGTCAGATACTGGCTGATCTGCTGTCCGCTGAAGGTCCCGGTGTGCTGCAGCGTGCGCACCCGATCGGCATTGGCCGTGGCCTCCAGGGCGCTGGCGCTGGCTTCGGCCACGGCGGCACGCGCCTGCGCCACATCGGATTGCACCGCCTCGGTGGCAAAACGCGCCAGCACCTGGCCCCGCTGCACCGCGTCGCCCACGTTCACCAGCACTTCCGCCAGCCGCTGCCCGCCCAGCTCCGCGCCGACGCTGGCTTCCTGCCAGGCCGACACATTGCCGTTGGCTGCCAGGCGCACGGGCAGGCTGCCGGTCTGCGGGCGGGTGGTGGTCACGGTCAGGGCCGGGCGCGTCGTGCCGGTGGCCGCCGGTACCGGGGCCGATGCCACTGCGGCGGGCCCCGCAGCGGTCGGTTGCACGGATGGCCGCAGGAACAGGGCCGCCAGCGTCAGGGCAGCGCCAAGGAGGACGAGCAGCAGGAGCCAGCGTCGGGAACGGGACAGGTTGGGCATGGGGTATGGCAATTCGGGGTTGGCGAGCCGGCGCCCGCCTCGGGGATCAGCGCAGTCCGGTGCGGCTGCGCTCAGACCGGCTGCGTCCAGGGGCTGGCGTCCCAGGCGGGATCGCGCGGGCTGCCGCAAAACAGACAGTCGCAGAAGTCTAGCAGCGCCCGCCAGTCGGCCTCGGTGTGGGCATGCCCGCCCCTGCGCCAGGCCAGGGCAATCCGGTCCTCGGCCCCCAGCAGCCGGTAGACCGTCCGCGCCGCCTGGTGGGTGAGCCAGCTGCCCAGCGGGTTGGCCCAGGCGTCGTCCAGTGCCTCGGTGGTCAGCAGCGCACGGGGTGCGATCAGTGCCTTGAGGGTGTGCTGATCCAGGAGAAGATCGCTTTCGCGGCCGGCAAAACGGCCCAGTTCCGGCGCGAACCAGTGGGGAAAGCGCTCGCAAACATCGCCCAAAGACTCGGCGCCCGGACCCCGCCAGCGCCAGCATCCGGCGCCACCGGCGCCCGAGTTGTTGGCGCTGGTCAGGGCGATGCGCTCGTCGGTGGCGCCGGCCAGCAGCGCCGCCTTGCCGCCGCGCGAATGGCCCACTACGGCGATGCGGCCTGGGTGGATGTCTCCGGTCTGCAGCAGCGCATCGATGGCCCGGTGGTGGGCCCAGGCCCACCAGGCCAGCGCTGCGGGTTGCCCCGGGGCACTGGCCATCCGAGGGGGGTGGCCGGGTGGATCCGGGGCCACCTCGACCCGGTTGAATTGCGCGAAGGCCATGGACCGGGCCAGACACAGGCCCACCACCGCATCGCCGGGGCCGTGCCAGCAGCCATCGCCGTGGAGCAGTAGGCCGTAGGGCCCGGTGCCGGGGGGCAGGTACAGCCGCAGCAGGAAGGTCGGGCCGCCGGCCGGCACGACCCGCAGGGAGCGCAGGCGGGCGCCCTGAAGCGGGTGCACCACCGACTCGTGCAGCAACTCGCAGCGGGTTTCGCCGCGCACCGGCGGCATGCTGCCGTAGACCGTCTCCAGCAGGGCGGCCAGCTCGGTCCGCCGTGCGGGCCACCGATCGGCCGTGCGCACCGCCTGCCCATCCATGCCCCGGAGCAGGTCGGGCAGGGCTGCCTCCTGCAGGGCCTGCTCCTCCAGGGTGGCGGGTTTGTTCATGGCGGGCAATGTAGCCGGTGCGGGTATCGGTGAAAACCATGAGTCGCCCCTGGCGCTTTCCCGCCTACGATTTGAGGCTGTCCACAATGCGGACCCCGGGTCTGCCTGTGTCAGACCGAACGATCCGACTGTCATCAAGGTGTAACCATGCTGAAATCCGCTTATTCCCTCACCGCCCTGTCTGCAGCAGCCCTGTTGCTGGGCGCGCCCCTGCAGGCTCAGGCCGGCGAGATCCGCGTCATGTGCTACCAGGACGGCGTTGAATGCCAGGTCACGGCCGAGCAGGCCAAGCGTTTCGAGGCCGCCAACCCTGGTACCAAGGTGGTGATCGATGTGGTGCCCTACAAGACCATCGTCGAGCAGTTGCCGGTTCAGCTGGCCGCCGGGCAGGGGCCGGATATTGCCCGGGTGACCGATCTCGGCGGACTGTCCAAGTACTACATGGACATCTCGGCCCATATCAAGGACCGCAACTACTGGGAATCCAATTTCGGGGCCACCCTGCCCTGGCTGCGTCCGAGTGCCGGCGACAAGGGCATCTACGGTTTCATGTCCCAGCTGACCATGACCGGGCCCTTCGTCAACAAGACGCTGTTCGAACAGGCCAAGGTTGCCATGCCCGGCCCCAAGGCCACCTGGGACGAGTGGGTGGAGGCTGCGCGCAAGGTGTCCAAGGCCACCCAGACGCCCGCCGCACTGGCCTGGGACCGTTCGGGCCACCGCTTCGCCGGGCCGGCGATCAGTTATGGCGCCAAGATCTTCGACGCCAAGGGCGACCTGGTGCTGGATGACGCCTACAAGACCACGGTCAGCAAGTTCGTCAACTGGCACAAGGACGGCGCCATGCTCAAGGAGGTGTGGGCCGGTTCGGGCGGCTCCACCTACGCCGACTCGATCGGCGAGTTCAAGAACGGCCGGGTCGCCATGGTCCTGTCGGGTTCCTGGCAGATCAACCGGCTGCAGAAGGATATCGGCAACGCGTTCGATTGGGTTGCCGTGCCCAACCCCTGCGGGCCGGCCGCCTGTTCGGGCATCCCGGGCGGCGCGGCCTGGGTCGCCCTCAAGACCAGCAAGTCGCCCAAGGAGGTTGGCGCGTTCCTCGATTTCATCGCCTCCGAGGCGAATTACGCCGAATTTACCGGCAAGACCGAGAACATCCCGGCCCACGCCGGACTGGCGAAAAAGGGGGTGGCCTATCCGGGTGCAACCCCCGCGGCCCGGGCTGCGCTGTCGACCTTCAGCGCGGGTGTGGCCAGCCTGTCGCCGGTGGCCTACCAGTTCCAGGGCTACAAGTTCAACCGCGCCATCATGCTGCCGACGGTGGCCCGTGTGACGCAGGCCATCGTCGGTGAGATGAGCGTCGACGAGGCCTACGCCAAGATCAACGGCGACATGGTCGACGCGGTCAAGCAGGCCCAGAAGTAAGCGTCCAATGCGCTCACCCGGGCCTGGACGGGTTCGGGTGCTGCGCGGCCGGCTGGCCCGCGCGAACCAGCCGGTCGACTTTGCATGAAGGGTAGGCCGTGACCATCGCGCAGCGCCTGCTGGGCGCGTTTTTCAATCTGTTCGAGCCCCTGTTCCGCCTGGGACAGGCGCGGCTGGGTGTAGCCCGCCTGGGCTGGCTGTTCGTGGCGCCCAACCTGCTGGTGTTCGGGCTGTTCACCTTCCTGCCGATCGCGATCAACCTGGTGTATGCGGTCACCGGTGGCGTCAAGCTCCTGCCGATGGATCGGCCCTACACGGGCGCGGAGAATTTCGCCATTCTGCTGGAGTGCCGCAACTACCTGGACCTGCAGACCTGCCGCAAGGACGTGTTCTGGCGGGCGATGCTCAACACCGTCCGTTTCAGCCTGGTGCAGGTGACCCTGATGGTGCTCTTTTCCCTGGTCACGGCGCTGGTGCTCAACCGCAAGATCATCGGCCGTGGTTTCTGGCGTGGCGTGTTCTTCTACCCGGTTCTGCTGTCGCCGGTGGTGGTGGCCCTGATCTGGAAGTGGCTGCTGCAGAACCAGGGTGTCTTCAATGCGGCGCTCGCGGCCTCCGGTCAGGCCCCCGTGGACTGGTTGCTCGATGCCGGCTGGGCCTTCTTCTGGACGGTTTTCGTGTCGATCTGGGCCCACATGGGTTTCTACACCCTGATCCTGCTGGCGGGGCTGCAGGCTATCCCCAAGGACCTGTACGAGGCCGCTGAACTCGACGCTGCCTCGCCCTGGCGCACGCTGCGGCGCATCACGCTGCCGCTGCTGATGCCCAACCTGACGGTGGTGATCGTGCTGGCCCTGATCCGTGCGGTGCAGATTTTCGATGAGGTGTTCGTGCTGACCGGAGGAGGGCCGGGTTCGGCCACCACCTTCATCGTGCAGTTCATCTACCAGACCGGCTTTGCCGAGCAGATCCATCTGTACGGCCTGGCCGCCGCCGCGTCCTTGCTGCTGGCCCTGGGCCTGATGGGGCTGACGCTGTTGCAGTTGCGGGTGGCCCGCACCGGCGATGAAGGCCGCGATGGGCGAAGCCCGCCATGATGTCCCTGCGCTTTCTCACACTCACCCGGGGTCGCCGGCGTCTCGACTGGACCGACTGGCTCAGCTACGGCTACCTGCTGGCCGGCCTGTTCACCCTGTTTGCGCCGGTAGCCTGGCTGGTGCTGTCTTCGCTCAAGACCGAAAGCGCACTGGCGTTGTTTCCGCCCACCTTGCTGCCCTACGCCCAGAAGACGGTCCAGGTGACCGGGCACGACCAGCCCCTGCCGCTGTACCGTGTGCGCGAGGCCGACGGCCTGGAGCGGGAACTCGCGCAGGTCCGTCGCATCGGGATCATCGCCACCATGGTCGATCCGGCCCGGCCCGATGAGCCCATCCGGGTCAACATCAATGCCCGCACGCCGGTGAACGAGCTGAAATGGGCCTGGAGCAATTACACCGACCTGTTCGCCAAGTTCAGTTTTGGCCGCTACCTGTGGAACAGCGTGTTCATCACGGTGGTGGCCACCCTGCTCACGCTGCTGGTGAACTCGATGGCAGCCTTTGCCCTGTCCAAGTACCGGTTCAAGGGTCACCGAGCGGTTTTTGTCCTCATCATCGCCACGCTGATGATCCCGCCGACCATCATTCTGGTTCCGGTGTTCCTGGTCATCAACACGGTGGGTCTGCTCAACAGCCTGTGGGGGGTGATCCTGCCGGCCATCGCCACCCCCACCGGGGTGTTTCTGCTGCGCCAGTACATGCTGACCATCCCGGACGAACTGCTGGAGGCCGCCCGCATGGACCACGCCAGCGAATGGCGCATTTACTGGCGCATCATCCTGCCGCTGTCGGCGCCAGCGCTGGCGGTGCTGGCCATCTTCTCGGTGATGTGGCGCTGGAATGATTTCCTGCTGCCTCTGATCGTGCTGTCCCGCTCGGAAGTGTTCACACTGCAACTGGCGCTGAATTCGTTTCAGGGTGAGCTCAACACGCAGTGGCATTACCTGCTGGCCATGACCGTGATCACCCTGCTGCCGGTCACGCTGGTGTTTGCTTTTCTGCAGAAATACATCACGACCGGTATTGCCAGTGCCGGCGTGAAGTAGACCGCTTTTTCAAGGATTTCCCGTGGCCACGTTGGAACTGCAACAGATCGTCAAGACGTTCGAGACCACGACGGTGCTGCACGGCATCGACCTGACGGTGGGCCAGGGGGAGTTCGTGGTGTTCGTCGGCCCCTCGGGCTGCGGCAAGTCCACCTTGCTGCGGGTGATTGCCGGGCTCGAGTCGCCCTCGGGCGGCGAGATCCGTATCGACGGGCAATCGGTCAATGCGGTGAGCGCGGCCCAGCGCGGCTGCGCCATGGTGTTCCAGTCGTACGCGCTTTATCCGCACATGACGGTCTACGACAACATGGCTTTCGGGCTGGAGAATGCTGGCGTGCCCCGTGCCACCATCCAGTCCAAGGTGGAGGAGGCCGCTCGCCTGCTGCGTCTGTCCGATCTGTTGCGCCGCCGGCCGACGCAGCTCTCGGGCGGACAGCGCCAGCGCGTGGCCATCGGGCGGGCGATCGTGCGTGAGCCGCGCCTGTTCCTGTTCGATGAGCCATTGTCCAACCTGGACGCGGAGCTGCGGGTGTCCATGCGGGCGGAGCTGCGCGAGCTGCACCAGCGGCTGGGTGCCACCATGATCTACGTGACCCACGACCAGGTCGAAGCCATGACCATGGCCGATCGCATCGTGGTCCTGCGCGCCGGCCGGGTCGAGCAGATCGGCGCACCGCTGGATCTGTACAACCGGCCGGCCAACATCTTTGTGGCGGGTTTCATCGGCAGTCCGCGCATGAACTTTCTGCCCGCTGCGGTGCTGTCGGGTCTGCCCGATCATCCGCCGCGGGCCCACACCTACGGCATCCGCCCCGAGCATGCCCGCATCGCCGATGCCGGTCCGGTGCAGCTGCGGGTCGGACAGGTCGAGCAACTGGGTGCCAGCAGCGTGCTGCGTGGCACGGTGGGACAGGACACCCCGTTTGAGCTGGTGTGTGCCGGCCAGACCGGCTTGCGCGCCGGTGACCGGGTGCCGCTGGCACTGCCGGCCGATGCGCTGCACGCCTTTGACGCGGACGGTCTTCGCCTGACGGGGGAGGGAGCATGAATCCACTGGCTGCGGCCACGATCGACGCGCTGCACGCGCAGGGGGTCCGGCTCGCGCTGGCCGATGGCGGGCAGGTGCAGCTGGACTTTCTGTCGCCCACCATGGCCCGCCTGCGCCATCGGGGCCCCCAGGGTTACCGCGAGCCGCGCACCTGGGCGATCGCACCGGTGCCGGGACAGGACGTGCCCTGGGCAGGCCGGCCCCGTGACGACCTCAGCGGTTTCGAGTCGCCGCCCCTGACGGTTGAGCCCAACGCGTCCGGGCTCCGCCTGGACAGCGGCGCCCTGTCGGTGCAGGTGCGCACCGGGACCCTGGCCCTGACCTGGCGGGACGGCCAGGGACGGCCGCTGGCCGCCGATCGGCCCACCTCGGCCTATCTGGCGAGCCGGCGCACCGGTGCGGTGCGCCACTACCTGCAGCGCGACCGTGCCGAGCGCTACTACGGGCTGGGCGACAAGACCGGACCCCTGGATCTGCACGGCCGCCGGCTGCGCACGCTGGCGCTGGATTCGCTGGGTTACGACCCGGCCTGTGGCGACCCGCTCTACAAGCACTGGCCGTTCGTGCTGTGCCGGGCCGCCTCGGGGCACTGGTATGGCCTGTACTACGACACCCTGTGCGCCTGCACCTTCGACCTGGGCTGCGAGCACGACAACTACCACGGCCTGTACCGGCATGTCGAGATCGATGATGGCGATCTGGACTACTACTTCATGGCCGGATCCACTCCGGGGGCGGTGATTGCCCAGTTTGTGCGCCTGATCGGCGGCACCGCCCTGCCTCCGCGCTGGACATTGGGTTATGCCCAGACGGCCATGGGGCTGGCCGACGCGCCCGATGCCCAGGACCGGCTCAACGACTTCATGGACCGCATGGCGGCCGAAGGCATACCCTGCTCGGCCTTCCACTACGGGTCGGGCTACTCGTCGCGCGGCAAGCGCCGCTATGTCTTCACCTGGAACCGCGACAAATTCCCCGACCCCAAGGCCCTGAACGCCCGCTTCCAGGCCCAGGGCCTGCGCGTGGTGGCCAACGTCAAGCCCTGCCTGCTGGACGACCACCCCGACTACGCACAGGTCAGCGAACAGCAGGGGTTCATCCAGGACGCCGGCACCGGCACTCCGGTGATCGAACCCTTCTGGGACGGTGTGGGCTCGCACCTGGATTTCACCCGGCCAGCGGCGGTCCGGTGGTGGCAGGACAGCCTGCGCCGGCAGGTGCTGGATTACGGCATCGATGTGGCCTGGAACGACAACAACGAATACGCGGTGCTGGACGACAATGCCGTCTGTCATGGATTCGGCGAGCCCCTGGCCCTGCACCGGGCGCGCCCCTTGCACGCCCTGCTGATGACCCGGGCCAGCTGCGAGGCGCAGGCCCTGCACCAGCCGCACGAGCCGGTGTTCTCCGTCAGCCGGGGCGGCATGCCGGGCATACAGCGCCATGCCCAGACCTGGACCGGTGACAACACCACGAGCTGGGAAACGCTGCGCTGGAACATACGAACCGGTCTGCAGATGAGCCTGTCGGGCCTGTTCAATGTCGGGCACGATGTCGGCGGGTTTGCCGGCCCGGTGCCGGATGCCGAGCTGTTCGTGCGCTGGGTGCAGGCCTGCTGCCTGAATCCGCGCATGGTCATGAACTCCTGGAAGGCCGATGGCACCGTCAACCTGCCCTGGCTGCATCCCGGGGTCACCCCGCTGGTGGCGGCTGCGATCCGCCTGCGGTACCGGCTGCTGCCTTACCTGTGGCGGCTGTTCGAGCGGGCCAGTCGCGAGCACCAGCCCATACTGCGGCCCCTGTTCTTCGAATTCCCCGAGGACCCGGCCAGCTACGCCGATTCCGACGACTTCATGCTGGGCGATGCCTTGCTGGTGGCCCCGGTGGTGGTTGCCGGAGAACGCCGGCGCAGCGTCTACCTGCCCGCCGGCCCGGCCGCCTGGTTCGATTTCGAGACCGGGCAGCGGTATGCGGCCGGGCAGCGGCACGAGGTGGACGCCCCCCTGGACCGTCTGCCGCTGTTCGCCCGGGCGGGCGCGGAGGTTCCCCTTGCCCAGGGCCAGGATGGCCGGCACCGGCACGATGACCCGGTGAGCGAGTGGCGGCGTTTCGATCCGGCGTGACCCGATCCCGTGGGCGGGGAATCAGTACGGGGTCATCACGGCGGCCACCCGCAGGCGCTCAGACCCAGATGATCTTGGCGTCGCTGCCGTACCAGCGGGGCAGTTCGGTCTCGAAATTCGCCTCGATGCGGCCGCGCCGGATTTTCATGGTGGGTGTGAGCATGCCGTTTTCGATGGTCCAGGGTTCCGGCGCCACCACGATCATGCGGACCTGTTCGTAATCGGCCAGGTTGCGGTTGACTTCCTCGAGCAGCCGGAGCAGCTCGGTCTGTACCTGCTGCCGTGTTTCGGCCTGGTGCAGCAGGGGCCGCAGGTGCTCGGCCAGCAGCACCACCGCGTAGGCTGCAGCCTGTCCAACCCCCGACACCAGGGACAGCTCCACCATGGGGTGGGCGTTGAGACGGTTTTCGATCGGAGCCGGCGCCACGTACTTGCCCTTGGCGGTCTTGAACAGTTCCTTGACCCGCCCGGTCAGCCGGAGCATGCCTTCGGCGTTCAGCTCGCCCCGGTCGCCGGTGCGGAAAAAACCGTCCGGCGTAAAGCATTCGGCATCCAGGTCGGGACGGCGGTAGTAGCCCACCATCTGGCCGGGTGACCGGATCAGGATCTCGCCCTCGTCGCTGAGTCGCATCTGTACGCCGGGCAGCGGCACCCCCACGAAGCCCGGCGCGTTGTGCTCGGTGCTGGAGCTGAAGGAGTAGGCGAAATCCTCGGTCATGGCATACCCCTCCAGCAGGTTCAGCCCCAGCCTTCGGTACCAGCTGATCAGGGCCGGCGGGATCGGTGCGGAACCGCTGGCGGCCAGCAGCACCTGGTCCAGACCCAGGCCCTTGAGCACCTTGCGGGCCACCAGCCGGCCCAGCAGCGGGATGCGCAGCAAACGGTCCAGCTTGGCCTCGGGCATCTTCGCGAAGACCCCTTGCTGGAACTTGAGCCACAGGCGCGGCACCGAGATGAAGGTGACGGGTCGGGCGCGTTGCAGGTCCTGCAGAAAGGTGTCCAGCGCCTCGGCGAAGAACAGGTGGGTGTTGCCATCCACCAGCGAACCGCATTCCACCCAGGCCCGCTCGAACACATGGGCCAGCGGCAGGTAGGACAGCACGCGGTTGCGGGTCTGGGGCCCCAGGTCCCTGTGGAGCTTGGCGACGATGCCCTCGCTGGCCCGGGTCACCCGTTCGAAACTGTGCATCACCCCCTTGGGCTGGCCGGTGGAGCCCGAGGTGTAGATGATCATGGCCAGGTCGTTGGGCTGGCGCTGCGGGCGTCCGGTCAGGGGCTGGGTGCGGCCCGTCACGGCGTCCCAGCTGTCCAGTTGCGTCGGTGGGGCCAGCGGCAGGGCGATGCAGGGCAGACCTGCGGGCACGCCGGCTGCCTGGTGCTCCCACAGGTCGAGCTTGCCCACGAACAGCAGGCTCGCCCCGCTGTGCTCCAGCACGTACCGGACGGTCTCGGCGGTTTCGGTCGGGAAAATCGCAACCGTGGTGCCGCCGGCCATCCAGATGGCCAGTTCGGCCATCACGAAGTGAGCGCAGTTCTTGGACAGGATGGCGATCCGCGCACCGGGCTCCAGGCCCAGGCCGTGCAGGTGGGCTGCCATCCTGCGGGACTGGTCCAGCGTCTGGCTCCAGGTGTATTCGGCGACTCGACCTTCGCCCAGCGGCTGGGTCAGGTACAGGCGGTCCGGATGGTTCTGTTCGTGGTCAAACACATGGTCGAGCATCAGCCTGCTGGCGGTCATGGTGTCTCCTTGCTGGGTGGTCGGTGTCGGCGTACGCTGCGCGATCGCGCCACGCCGAACGGCTTTCCGATGCTACGCTGCGTCGGGCCCGCCGGGGATCATGGTGTTCCCTGATCGGGCAGGCCGCCGAACACGGCCTGCCACAGGCGCAGCACCGCCTGGCGCGGACCGGCCAGTGCCTCGGCTGGCCAGTGGGTGGGTTGCTCGTCGAGCCGGGCCCGGTGTTGCAGTCGACGCAATTCACGGTAGGCGTCGGCCGCCGCGTGCCCGATGCCGGCGGGCAGCAGCCCCACGGTCTCGGCCCGCTCCAGCAGGGCGATGTTGCCGGCGTTGTCCAGCAATTCCGGGTGGCGTCCGGACTGCGACAACACCAGATGCTGCACCGCAAATTCGACGTCGATCATGCCCCCGGCGCTGTGCTTGACATCAAATCGACCTTCGCCCACGGGGTGTGCGTTGCGCACCCGGTCGCGCATGTCGACGATCTGCTGGCGCAGGGCCGGCAGATCCCGGTGGGACTGGATCACCGCTTCCCGCACCGCATCGAAGCGCTGGCGCAGCGCCGGGTCGCCCAGGATGCAGCGGGCCCGGGTCATCGCCTGGTGCTCCCAGGTCCAGGCGGTGTTGCTGCCGCGTTGCTGCTGGTAGTCGGCATAGGCCTGAAAACGGGTGACCAGCAGGCCCGAGCTGCCGTTGGGCCTGAGTTCCGTGTCGATTTCG
>VERU01000242.1 GCA_018882485.1 Rhodoferax sp.
GGACGCACTATAGGGGCCCCCGGGCTGCGATCGCCGGTCCCCGGCCCGCTGGACCGTGCGATCATCGACCGCCGGCGCGCACTGTTCGAACGGACCCAGGGTTTTCCCAAGGGGCCTGCCTAGAATCGGTCGATGCTGCGCCGCGACCGCCTGATCCCTGCCCTGGTGGCCAGCCCCCTGTTCCTGCAGAACCTGGACACCTCGGCCATGGTGACGGCGCTGCCGGCCATCGCCAGCGCCCTGGGTGTGCCGCCGCTGCACCTGAACCTGGCCATCACCGCCTACCTGCTGAGCCTGGCGCTGTTCCTGCCGCTGAGCGGCTGGCTGGCCGATCGCATCGGGGCGCGCCGCGTGTTCTGCCTGGCTATCGGCCTGTTTTCGCTGGCTTCCGGGCTGTGCGGCCTGGCGGATTCGGTGCCCGCGCTGGTGCTGTTCCGGGTGCTGCAGGGCCTGGGCGGCGCCCTGATGCTGCCGGTGGGCCGGCTCATTCTGCTGCGCGCCGTGCCGCCCGAGCGCATGGTCGCGGCCATGATCTGGTTCAGCATCCCGCCGGTGCTGGGCCGGCTGGCCGGGCCCCTGTTCGGCGGCCTGGTGGTCACCTGGACCAGCTGGCGCTGGATCTTCCTGGTCAATATCCCCTTCGGCCTGCTCGCCATCGCGCTCACCCTGGCCTGGGTCGATGAGAGTCCGCGCCCGGCGCAGCCCGCGCCCTTTGACGCGCGGGGCTTCGCCCTGCTGGCGCCGGGCCTGACCCTGCTCATGGTGGCCATGGAGACGGCCGGCCGCGGCCTGCTGCCGGCCTGGGCCGGCTGGCTGGCTGCCGCCGCCGGTGCCGGTCTGCTCGGGGTTTACTGGCGCCACAGCCGGCGCAGCGCCCACCCGTTGATCGACCTGGGGATCCTGCGGCATCGCACCTTCCGGGCCTCGGTGGTCGGCGGCACACCGCTGCGCATCGCCATCGGGGCGGTGCCCTTCCTGCTGCCGCTCATGCTGCAGCTGGGCTTCGGCCTGTCCCCGCTGGCGGCCGGCCTGCTGACCCTGGCCACCGCGCTGGGCGGCCTGTCGACCCGTGTGGTGCTGAGGCAGGCCATCCAGCGTTTCGGCTTTCGCCCGCTGCTCATCGGCGCCACCGTGGCCAGCAGCCTCAGCTATGCCGGCTACGGCCTGTTCACGCCGGCCACGCCGCAGGGGCTGATGTTCACCGCCATGCTGGCCGGCGGACTGGCCACCTCCACCTGCATGGTCTGTCTGGCCACCCTGGGTTTCTCCGAGGTGCCCAGGCCCCGCATGAGCCACGCCACCGCCCTGTCGTCCATGGCGCAGCAGCTGTCCAACAGTTTCGGCGTGGTGCTGGCGGGCGCCCTGCTGCTGCTGTTTTCCCTGTCGCACGGCGGCGATGGCACCCGGCTGCAGGCGCGTGATTTCTCGCCCGTGTTCTGGGTCATGGCCCTGCTCAACGCGGCCTCGCTGCTGTGGTTCGTCCGGCTGCATCCGCAGGCCGGCGACGGCATGCGCTGAACCGGCCGGCGCGGCCCCTGAGGCCTCGGGTTCAGTCCAGCCGCGCCTGTGCCTGCATGCACAGGGCGTCCTGCGCGTCGCTGGCCCACAGGCGCACGCTGCGGCCATCGGGGTCGGGCTCCCCGCGCAGCGTCAGGCGCTGGCCGTCGAAGGCCGGACGCAGCGCCTGGAAGCGGAAACTCCGCACCCCGGCATCGGGTTGTTCGCGCTGCAGCAGCTGCAGCAGCAGGGTGGCGATCAGCGGGCCGTGCACCACCAGGCCGGGGTAGCCTTCGGCCTGCGTGGCGTGGCGGTGGTCGTAGTGGATGCGATGGCCGTTGAAGGTGAGCGCCGAATAGCGGAACAGCAGCACCGCGTCCGGTACCCGGTCCTGGCGCCAGCGGGCCTGCTGCGGCGCCGGGGTGGGCGGCGATGCGTCGCCGGCGGCTGGCGCGTCCCGGTAGACGATGTGGTGCCGCTCGCGCAAGGCCACCGTGGAGGCGCCCTGGCGGCGGATGTCGTGCCGTACTGTCACGAACACCAGCGCCCGGGAGCGCCCCGTCCTGGGCGTCACGGCTTCGATGGTGGACTGCCGCTCCAGCCGGTCGCCCAGCCGCAGCGGCTCCACGAAATCGAGTTCGCCCCCGGCCCACATGCGCCGCGGCAGCGCGACCGGCGGCAGGAAACCGCCGCGCCGGGGGTGGCCGTCCGGCCCCAGTTCGGACTGCGGTGCCAGCGGCAGAAAGTACAGCCAGTGCCACAGGGCCGGCAGGGACATGTCGGGCGTCGGCAGCCCCGTGCCCGGCAGGGGACAGTCCAGCGTGGCGGCCAGCGCCGCCCAGGGCACGGGCGTGACGTCGTCTTCCCGCAGCTCGGTGCGACCGATCCAGTCTTCGAGTTTCATGGTCAAACAGGGCCCCAGGCCCCGCAGATATTGAATAGTTTGCTACAAAACCAAGAGCAACAATCGAGCCGCCGAGCCGCCGAGCCGCCGGCCATGCCCGGGTTCAGTTGGCGGCGCCCTGCGGCGCAGCGCCGTTGTCGGGCACGAAGCGGCGGATGGCTTCCCGCATCGCCTCGGGTTCGTCCACCCGCAGCGAGTGGCTGCTGTGCTCCAGCACCTGCAGTTGCGAACCCGGGATCAGACGGTGGATCTCCTCGGAGAACTCGGGCGGGCAGATCCAGTCGTGTCGCCCCGCCAGGATCAGGGTGCGGGCCGTGATGCGGGCGAGCTCCGGACGCAGGTCGAAGGTCTGCAGAAAGCCGCCCGGGGCGAAGGCCTGCAGCATGGCCTCGGGCGAATGGATGGCCCGCTGCCGGCCCAGCGCGGCGGCGGCCGGGTCGAACTTCAGGGCATAGAGCGGGCCGGTCAGCGCGTAATAGCGCCGCATCTTGTCCACCGTGTCGATGCGCCCGGCCCACAGGTCCTCGCACACCGCCACCTGCTCGGGCGTGCCGCGCTCGGCCACGATCTGCCGGGCCCGGGCGTTGAAGCCGGCGTGGGCCGCCGTCACCATCAGCACCAGGTGCGACACCGACTCGGGGTAGCGCGCCGCATGCGCCATCGCCACCATGCCGCCGTAGCTGGTGCCCATGCTCACGATGGGCCCCAGCCCCAGGTGGCGGCGCAGCGCCTCCATGTCCTCCACGTTCTCGTCCAGGTTGTAGCGGCGCACATCGCCCCGGCCCGAGCGGCCCTGGCCCCGGTGGTCAAAGTACACCAGCTGCAGCCGGTCGGACAAGGGCCCGAAGCCGGCCTTGAGGTCGCTGTGCTCGCCGCCCGGGCCGCCATGGATCACGAAGGCCGGCGGCTGCTCGCGCAGCCGGTTGCCCTCGGGCACCAGGCCCATGCCGTCGATGTCGAAGTACAGGGTGGTGTCGCGCAGGTGGGCCAGCATGGTGTCGGGGCTCCGATCAAAGGGTGGGACGCTGCCGGAGGCACGGTTCCGGCCGCTGGCGTCCATGCTAACCGGCTTGGGCAGGGTGAGCAGCACGGATCTTCGCTCGGTCTCGTGCTTTGAACTTACACCCCGGACTGGTATACGATCCACCGACTAACAAAAAAAGTGTGGTTCTGGGAAAGCTCCAACACCAAATCCAGTGCTGTCGAGCTGACAGTTCGTAGCCGAAATGCTGGCAACCGTCTTCTATGGCGTGGCTGACAAGCTGAAGGGTGCTGGCGAATAAAAAGCCCAGTCAGTTTCCTGACTGGGCTTTGGGTTCGGACGAGATCTTTCGATCTCTCCTTATTGCAGCAACGGCTCTCACCCCGGATAACCACAACCGGTGTCAGTGTATCAGGAGGTGTCACATGGGCCATGTGTTTGGGTTGGATATCGGGGTTGCATCTGTTGGGTGGGCAGTCATCAACTCTCATCGGATAGTCGATGTGGGTGTTAGATGCTTTGACAAAGCGGAAACCGCCAAAGAGGGCGACCCCCTGAACCTGATTCGTCGCCAAAAACGTCTGCTTCGCCGACGATTGCACCGCAGGGCATGGCGGTTGACCAAGCTAGCTCGCCTGTTTAAGAAAGAGGGCCTTGTTGACCAAGCAACCTTCTTTAAACAACAGCCTACATTTGCTGACAGCACTTGGCGCTTGCGTGTGTACGGCCTGGACCATCTGCTGACGCCTGCGGAATGGGCGCGGGTGATATACCACTTGTGTAAACACCGTGGCTTTCACTGGATGAGCAAGGCTGAAGAAGCCAAAGCCGATAACGATGCGGAGCGTGGTCGCGTAAAAATGGGCTTGCTGGGGACACAGCGCCTAATGCGCGAAAAGCGCTACCGCACAGCTGCTGAAATGATCTTGGCCGAGTTCCCAGATTCGCAGCGCAATAAAGCCGGACAGTACGACAAGGCCTTGTCGCGCGTGATGCTGGACGACGAGTTACGCCAGTTGTTTGAAGCCCAGCGACACTTGGGCAGCCCACATGCTAGTGAGCGCTTCGAACAATTGATTCGGGGCACAGCCCAGGCGCGTAGCGGGCTGTTTTGGGAGCAGGAGCCGGCCCTTTCGGGGGAGAGCCTGCTCAAGATGCTTGGCAGGTGCACTTTTGAACAGAGTGAATACCGCGCACCTAAAGCCAGTTTCAGCGCCGAACGTCATGTTTGGCTGACCCGGCTCAACAATTTGCGTGTGGTTTGGGATGGTAGATCCCGGCCTTTGAACGAAGCGGAACGAGCGGTCGTCCGAAACTTGCCCTATCGAACAGAAGCGATCAAATACAAGTCGTTGAAATCAACGCTGGTAAAAGAAGG
>VERU01000243.1 GCA_018882485.1 Rhodoferax sp.
GGTCAAACCCACCTGGGGCGTGGACAACCGCACCGCCAGCTTCCGCGTCATCGCCGGCAGTCCCAAGAGCACGCGGCTGGAAACACGCTGCCCGGGCGCCGACGTCAACCCCTACCTCGCCATGGCCGCGGTCATCGCCGCGGGCCTGCACGGGGTGGAAAAGGGCCTGAAGCTCACCGCCCCGCCCATCACCGGCACCAACCAGGGGGCGGACCACATCCCACGCGCACCGCGCTCGCTCATCGAGACCACGCGCATCTTCCAGCGCAGCGACATCGCCCGCGACTGGCTGGGCGACACCTTCGTCGACCACTTTGCCGCCACCCGCGAGTGGGAGCACCGGCAGTGGCAGGATGCGGTCACCGATTGGGAACTCAAACGCTACTTCGAGATCATCTGAGCATCATGGACATCGCCCGCTTCGCCTTCCCCACCCCCATCCACTTCGGCGCCGGTGCGCGCAAACTGGTCGCCGCGCACCTGCTGGAGCAGGGCATCAAACGCCCGCTCATCGTGACCGACCGCGCGCTGGCGCAACTGCCCGTGCTGGCGGAATTCCGCAGCCACCTGCAGGGGCTGGATGTCGCCGTCTACGACGGCGTGTTCGGCAACCCCACCTGCGCGCAGGTGATGGGCGGCGCGGCGGCCTTCAATGCACACGGGGCCGATGCCGTCATCGGCTTTGGGGGCGGCGCGGCGCTGGACGTGGCCAAGGTGGTGGGCGTGGCCGCCACACACGAAGGCGACATCCTCGAATACGTGTGGGACCACCCGCAGGTGCGGCCCATCGTCAACGCCCTGCCCTACTTCGTCGCCCTGCCCACCACCTCGGGCACGGGCTCGGAGGTGGGACGCTCGGCCGTGGTGTCGGAAAACGACACCCATCACAAGCGCACTGTCTTCAGTCCCAAGATCCTGGCCCGGGCCGTGTTCGCCGACCCGGAACTCACCTTCGCCCTGCCAGCCCACGTGACGGCGGCCACCGGCATGGACGCGCTCACGCACAACATCGAGAGCTACCTCTCGCCCGCCTACCACCCGCTGTGCGACGGCATCGCGCTGGAAGGCACGCGCATCGCCGCGCGCGCGCTGGTGACGGCGGTCAAGGAGCCCGGCAACCTGCAGGCCCGCGCCGACATGATGATGGCCTCGATGATGGGCGCCATCGCCTTCCAGAAGGACCTGGGCGCGGTGCATTCCTGCGCCCACGCGCTGGGCGCGGTGTGTGATCAGCACCACGGCCTGGCCAATGCCCTGATGCTCGATACGGTGCTGGCCTGGAACCAGTCGGCTGTGCCCGCCAAGTTCGACGAGCTGGCTCATGTCTGCGGCCTCTCCGGGGGCGGCGACGCCCTGGTGCCCTGGCTGCGTCAGCTCAAGGCCGACATCGGCATCACCACCGGGCTGGCGGCGCATGGCGTGACGGAGGCTCATCTGCCCCGCCTCGTGCAGATCGCGCAGGCCGACGGGTGCCACCAGACCAACCCCCGACCCTGTACCCCGGCCGATTTCGAGGCCCTGTTCCGGGCGGCGATGTGATGCGGACCGAACGCCTGAAGATCGGCATCAGTGCCTGCTTCTTCCATCCGGACCCGGCGCGCACCGCCTTTGCCAGCAAGACCCTGCAGTACGTGGAGCAGTCCATGGCGCACTGGCTCATGGCCGCCGGCGCCCTGCCGGTCATGGTGCCGTCGCCCGCGGGTGAGACGGCGCGCGGCGATGTGCGGGTCGAGGACTATGCCGACTGGCTCGATGGTCTGGTGCTGCACGGTGGCGCCGACGTCTGGCCCGGCAGCTATGGCGAGACGCCGCTGCAGGAGCGCTGGAGTGGCGACCGCATCCGCGATGCCTACGAGCAGGCCCTGGTGCGGGCCTTCGTGGCCGCGGGCAAGCCGGTGTTCGGGGTCTGTCGCGGCTTGCAGCTGATCAACGTGGCCTTTGGCGGCACGCTGTACCAGGACATCCCGACGCAGCAGCCGCAGGCGCTCCGGCACCGGGACGCGGAGGTCTACGACCTGAACTTCCACGGCCTGGATCTGGTGCCCGAATCGCGGCTCAGCCGGCTTCTGGCAAGCTCGGAAAGCTACAAAATCAATAGCATTCATCACCAGGGCATCAAGGACTTGGCCCCGGGCTTCGAGGTCGAGGCCCGCTGCCCGGACGACGGCATGATCGAGGCCATCCGGCACACCGGGCCGGTCTACATCGCCGCCGTGCAATGGCATCCCGAGTTCCACCGGCCCGAGCTCGGCACGCTGGACGACACCCCCCTGCTGCTGGACTTTCTCCAGGCCTGCCGCACGGCCTGTGCGGCCGCTCCGATTCCCCATTCCGCCTGAACACCATGAACGCCATCGACATCCACAACCCCGCCACGGGCGAACGCATCACCTCCATCGAGGCCGACGATGCGGCCACGGTGGCGGCCAAGGCGCAACGGGCGCGCCTGGCCCAGCCGGCCTGGGCTGCGCTGCCGCTGGCCGAGCGCCAGGCCTGTGTGCGGCGGTTTGCTGCCGGGGTGCAGGCCGAGCTGGACGACCTGGCCGTGATCATGACCCGCGAGACCGGCAAGCCCATCCGCATGGCCCGCAACGAGCTCAACGGCCTGATGGGGCGCATCGAGTTCTTTCTGGGCGCCGTTGCGGCGGCCACGGCCACCGAGACGGTGCACGCGGATGGTGGCATGACCGAACAGATCGAGCATGTGCCGCTGGGGGTGGTGGCCAACATCTCCGCCTGGAACTACCCCTGGTTCGTGGGTGGCAACGTGTTCGTGCCGGCGCTGCTTACGGGCAATGCGGTGCTGTACAAGCCGTCGGAATACGCCACCCTGACCGGGCTGGCGATCGAGCGGCTGATGCATGCGGCCGGTGTGCCGCGCGATGTGTTCACTGCCGTGGTGGGGGGCGGCCAGACCGGTCAGGCTCTGCTGGAGCAGCCGATCGACGGCCTGTTCTTCACCGGCTCGCACGCCACGGGCGCCCGCATCGCCCAGGCACTCGGCCCGCGCATGGTGAAACTGCAACTGGAGCTGGGCGGCAAGGATCCGACCTACGTGTGCGAGGATGCCGATCCCCGGGCTGCCGCCGAATCGCTGGCCGACGGGGCGATGTACAACACCGGGCAGGGCTGCTGCTCGGTGGAGCGCATCTATGTGCACGAGCGCATCCACGACGCCTTTGTGGCCGCCTTCGTGGAGACCGTCCGCGGATTCCGCATGGGCGACCCGATGGACGAGGGCACCTACATCGGCGCCATCACGCGCGCGCCACAGCTGGCGGTGCTGGAGGGGCAGGTGGCCGACGCGCTGGCCCGTGGCGCCACGCTGCAGTGCGGCGGGCACCGCCGACCGGGGCCGGGCAACGGTTTCGAGCCCACGGTGCTGACCGAGGTCAACCACAGCATGGAGATCATGCGCGAGGAGAGCTTCGGGCCGGTGGTGGGCATCCAGAAAGTGTCTGGCGACAGCGAGGCCGTGGCCCTGATGAACGACACCCGTTACGGGCTGACTGCCGGTGTCTACACGCCCGATGAGGCGCGTGCCCGTGCCGTGCTGTCGCAGGTGCACGCCGGCACCACCTACTGGAACTGCTGCGACCGCGTCAGCCCGCGCCTGCCCTGGAGCGGCTGCCGCGACTCGGGGGTGGGCCTGACCTTGTCGACACACGGCATCCAGACCTTCACCCGGCCGCGGGCCTGGCACCTGCGTCAACCATGAGCGCGTCGGCCATCGGTCGGGGCGTCACCCTGGCGCTGTTCGACCTGGATCACACCCTGCTCAGCGGTGACAGCGACGTGCTGTGGTGCGACTTTCTGATGGCGCAGGGGCTGCTCGATGAGGCCGATTTCGGTCTTCGCAACGCCGCCATGGACGCCGCCTACCGGGCCGGTACGGTGGCGCCGCTGGATTACGCCAATTTCTATGTGGGCACGCTGGCCGGCCGTGAGCCCCAGGCCTGGGAGCCGGTGCGTCAGCGCTTCCTGGACCAGGAGATTGCGCCACGCATCCCCGCGGCGGCGCGGGAACTGGTACGCGACCATCAGTCCGAGGGAGCCACCGTGGTGCTGACCACGGCCACCAACCGCTACCTGACCGAACTCACGGCGCTGCACCTGGGGGTGGCGCACCTGATCGCCACCGAACCCGAAGTGGAGCAAGGCCGTTTCACCGGCCGCATCCGGGGTGTTCCGAACATGCGTGCCGGCAAGGTCGAGCGCCTGAACGCCTGGCTGGCCGAGCAGGGCCGCACCCTGGCCACGTACCGCAGCGCAGCCTACAGCGATTCCATCAACGATCTGCCGCTGCTGCAGGCCACCGACCACCCGGTGGCGGTGGACCCGGACCCGAGGCTGCGCCAGGAAGCCCAGGCCCGTGGCTGGCGCATCCTGGAGCTGGTTCGCTGACGCGGCCTGGTGCCGGCCGTGGGCCTGCGTCACAGCGGCTGGCTCAGTCCCCGTCGAGTTCCTGGCGCAGCCCCGCGATGAGCTGCTGTCGCTGGCTGGCGCGCCGGCCGATGCGGCTGGCCACGGTTTGCACCAGCAGGTGCAGCATGCTGGCTGCCGCCATGGCCGACAGTGCCTGCCCGGTACCGCTGCCGTAGCAGGGCAGGACCACCCGGGCCGAACGCCGGGCCCAGGCGGCATGGCGGATGTCCACCACGGCGATCATTTCCGCCCGGGTGGTGGCCGCGTGGCGGGTCAGCCGGTCCAGCAGGGGCGGTCGGGCCTGGTTCACGAC
>VERU01000244.1 GCA_018882485.1 Rhodoferax sp.
ATCCACGGCGCCCTGCTCAACGGCAGCCCCATGATCTGGCTCGGTCGCTTCGAGCCGCGCCGTGCGCTGGCCGCTTTGCAGCGCGCCACCGTGTTCATGGGCGTGCCCACGCTCTATGTGCGGCTGCTGGCCGAGCCGGGGCTGGACCGGCAGGCGGTGCAGCGCATGCGCCTGTTCATCTCGGGTTCGGCACCCCTGCTGATCGAGACCTTCCGCGAGTGGCAGACCCGCACCGGCCACACCATCCTGGAGCGCTACGGCATGAGCGAGACGATCATGCTGACCTCCAATCCCTGCCGCGTCTCCGACGGTGAACGACGCGGCGGCACGGTCGGTCGGCCGCTGCCGGGCGTTCGCCTGCGGGTGGTGGACGATGCCGGTCGTGCACTGCCCTCCGGCGAGGTGGGAGGCATCGAGGTGGCCGGGCCCAATGTGTTCAGTGGCTACTGGCAGATGCCGGAGAAGACCGCCGAGGAGTTCACCGCCGATGGCTATTTCCGCACCGGCGATGTGGGACGCAGGGATGCCGATGGCTACGTGACCATCGTGGGCCGCAGCAAGGACCTGATCATCAGCGGCGGCTACAACGTGTACCCGGCCGAGATCGAAGGATTCATCAACGAACTGCCGGGCGTGGCCGAGAGCGCGGTCATCGGCGTGCCCCACCCGGATTTCGGCGAGGTCGGGCTGGCCCTGGTGATTCCCCGGCCCGGGGCGCAGCCGGATCCGGCACAGATCCTGGCCCGCCTGAAGGCCGGGCTGGCCAACTTCAAGGTGCCCAAGCGCTGTCTGCTGGTGGACGAACTGCCCCGCAACGCCATGGGCAAGGTTCAGAAGAACCTGCTGCGGGCCCGCTACGCCGACGCCTGAGGGCCGGGTCGGCTGCAGCCAGCCCGGGGGTCTTCAGCGCAGCACCAGCACCGGCACGGTGGAGTGGGTCAGCACCTGCTGGGTTTCGCTGCCCAGCAGCAGCCGCTTGACGCCGCGCCGGCCGTGCGAGGCCATCACGATCAGGTCGCATTTGTGCTTCTTGGCGGCAGCGATGATGGCATCGGATACCAGGTCGGACTTGACCACGGCGGTGCGGCAGTTGACCTTTTTGCCACTGGCCGTTTTCTGCACCGCGGCCACGATGGCCTGGGCGTCATCGCTCCACTGCTTCTCGACCCGCGCAACCTCTTCGGCCTGCAGCGCCAGGCCGCCCTCGAAGTAGCTTTGCGGGTAGCGGGGCACCACCTTGAGGGCCACCAGCTCCGCATTCGCCAGGGCGGCAAGGCCGATGGCGTGGTTGACGGCTTTTTTCGACAGGGTGGACCCGTCGGTGGCGACAAGAATCTTCTGGTACATGCTGGCTTCTCCGGATGGGGTGGGGGCGCTGGCGCCGGTTGCGCCGCCGCCTGCGGTCCACAGGAGACCGACGCCCGGGGCGGTAGCGCAAGCTTAACCCGGCGCCCGCCGGGAGTCTTGATATTCGTCAAGAGTCTGTCAGGATCGGCAGGTTACGCTCGGTGCCCATGAGTGCGATCAGCTCTCCGATCAGCCCGCTCACCGGGCCTGCGGTCCCGGCGGACGGGGTGCATGCGGGATCGCCGGACCGGTACGCGGTGCTCGATGACGAGCCCGAATGGTCGGCCTTCAGCCGGGCGCTGCCCCAGCAGCCCGGCTGCTGGGAATCCACCCTGCTGATCGAGGGCATGCACTGCGCCGCCTGTGCCGGCACCGTGGAGGATGCACTGAGCGGTGTGGTGGGTGTGCTGCAGGCCGAGGTGAGCGCGGGCAGCCGGCGCGCCCGGGTGGTGTGGCGGTCCTCCGCGACGCGCCCTTCCGACTGGATGCGGGCGGTTCAGGCCAGCGGTTACCGGGCCGTACCGGCCAACGACGTGTTTGCCCGCGAGCGCCGGCTGCAGGAGTCGCGCCGGGCCCTCTGGCGGTTGCTGGTGGCAGGACTGTGCATGATGCAGGTCATGATGTATGCCTACCCGGCCTATGTCGCCGCGCCGGGTGACCTCTCGGCCGAGTCCGAGCGCCTGTTGCGCTGGGCGTCCTGGGTGCTGTCCCTGCCGGTGATCCTGTTTTCCTGCGGGCCGTTCTTCCGCAACGCCTGGCGGGATCTGCGCCAGCGCAGCATCAGCATGGACCTTCCGGTCGCGCTGGGCATGCTGATCACCTTTGCCGTGAGCTCTGCGGGCACCTTCGATCCGCAGGGGCTGTTCGGGCGCGAGGTGTATTTCGATTCGTTCACCATGTTCGTGTTCTTTTTGCTCGCCGGCCGATGGCTGGAGTTGCGCCTGCGCGACCGCACCGCCGGGGCACTCGAGGCCCTGATGAACCGGTTGCCCGACAGCGTGGCGCGTCTTGACGCCCGCGGCCGGATCGAGCGGGTGCCGGTGCGCCGCCTGCGCGCTGGCGATCTGATCGAGGTCGTGCCCGGCGAGGCCTTCGCCGCGGATGGGGTGGTCGAGTCGGGCGAGACGCGGGTCGACGAGGCGCTGATGACGGGCGAATCGTGGCCGGTGGCGCGGGGCCCGGGCTCCGCGGTGATCGCCGGCAGCCACAACCTGGCAGCGACGGTTCGCGTGCGGGTGCAGCGGGCGGGCCTGGACACCCGGTTTGCAGCCATGGTCGCGCTGATGGAGCGGGCGGCCACGGCGCGGCCCCAGCTGGCGCGGCTGGCCGACCGGCTGGCACGCCCCTTTCTGGTGGCCGTGCTGCTGGCGGCCCTGGGAGCCTGCGCCTGGTGGTGGCAGGAGGATCCGGCGCATGCGTTGATGGTGGCGGTGGCGGTGCTGGTGGTGACCTGCCCCTGTGCCCTGTCCCTGGCCACGCCGGCGGCCATGCTGGCCAGTGCCGGCGCACTGGCCCGGCGGGGGATCTGGTTGCGTCGGCTCGACGCACTGGAGGCCCTGGCCGGGGTGGATACCGTGCTGTTCGACAAGACCGGCACGCTGACGCATGACCGCCTGCAGGTGGTGGGGGTGCGCGCCCGCGACGGGCTCAGCGAGCCGCAGGCGCTGGCGCTGGCCGGTGCGCTGGCCGGGCATTCGCTGCACCCGGTGTCCCGCGCTTTGGCCCAGGCCGCAGCCCAGGCCGGGGGACCTGCGCCGCGCGTCGACGACGTGGCGGAGACCCGCGGCGCCGGGCTGCAGGGGATGTGGCGGCGCTCCGGTACGCATGGGCCCGCAGGCGGCTGGTTGCGGCTGGGTTCGGCTGCCTTTTGCGGGCTGGACCGGTCGCAGGCGGGCGCGCCGGGCGCTGCCCCCCAGGGACGGGTCCACCTGGCCGATGAGTCGGGCTGGCTGGCCAGTTTCGATCTGGAGGAGGATGTGCGCGACGACGCTCGGGCGGCGGTTCAGGCCTTGCAGGCCGCAGGCCTGCGCGTGTGGCTGGTCTCGGGCGATCAGCCCGACGCGGTGGCGCGGGTGGCTGCGGCGGTGGGCATCCGGGACGTGGCTGCGGCCTGCACCCCCGAAGACAAGCTCGCCCTGCTGCACACGCAGCAGCGGGCCGGGCACCGGGTGGCGGTGGTGGGCGACGGTCTGAACGACGGGCCTGTGATCGCCGGCGCCGACGCGTCCTACGCCTTCGGCCAGGCGGTGCCGCTGGCCCAGGCGCAGGCCGATTTCGTGGTTCTGGGGGGGCAGCTCAATGCCGTGCCCCTTTCGCTGCTCCTGGCCCGACGCACGCTGACGGTGGTGCGCCAGAACCTGGCCTGGGCCGCGCTCTACAACGCCGTGTGTGTGCCGCTGGCCGTGGCCGGCTGGCTGGGTGCCTGGCTCGCGGGGTTGGGCATGGCCGCCAGTTCGCTGGGGGTGGTGCTCAATGCGCTGCGGTTGTCGCAGGGCCCCCGATCGACCCGACTGGATCCGACGGCGACCTGATGGACATCCTGTACCTGCTGATCCCGCTGTCGGTGATTCTGGTCTTCTTCATCCTGGCCGGCCTCTGGTGGGCCATCGACCGGGGTCAGTTCGAGGACATCGAGCGCGAAGGCGAGCGCATCCTGAAAGATCCTTAAAGACGCTTAAGGATTCTGGGTAGCGGTTGACATGCGTCAACGCGTATCAGGGTTATCCATAGGAAACTTGTCACAGGTCTATCAAAAGAGGTCTCCATGAACGTTCCCATTGCGAAGGCAGCCACCTACAACGACGGCGTTGTCAGGCAGTTCGCCATCATGACCGTGGTCTGGGGGGTGGTCGGCATGCTGGTCGGCGTGATCATCGCTGCCCAGCTGGCCTGGCCCGAACTCAACCTGGGCATCCCCTGGCTGAGTTACGGGCGCCTGCGACCGCTGCACACCAACGCCGTGATCTTTGCCTTCGGCGGTTGCGGCCTGTTCGCGTCGGCCTATTACGTGGTTCAGCGCACCTGCCATGTTCGCCTGTTTGGCGGCCCGCTGGCCAGTTTCACCTTCTGGGGCTGGCAGCTGGTCATCCTGCTGGCGGCGGTGTCGCTGCCGCTGGGCTACACCAGCGGCAAGGAGTACGCCGAACTGGAGTGGCCCATCGACATCCTCATCACCCTGGTCTGGGTGGCGTTCGCGGTGGTGTTCTTCGGCACGGTGGGCACCCGACGGGTGCGCCACATCTACGTGGCCAACTGGTTCTTCGGCGCCTTCATCATCGCCGTGGCGCTGCTGCACCTGGTGAACAGCGCAGCCGTTCCGGCGGGTTTCATGAAGTCCTACTCGGCCTACGCCGGGGTGCAGGACGCCATGGTGCAGTGGTGGTACGG
>VERU01000638.1 GCA_018882485.1 Rhodoferax sp.
TTCCTGGCGCAGCGCGTGTTCGCGCAGCTGGCTGAGCGCCTCGTCGTGGCTGGCGTGCAGCGTCACCACATGGGCCTGCGGGTCGAACGCCACCGAGAAGCTGCGTTCCATCTCGGCCCGCAGGGCGTCGAGCTGCGGCGCCAGCCGGGCCTGCGCCTGCCGTTCGGCCCACATCAGCTTGCTGCCGAATTCGCTCAGGCGGGCGGCCTGGCCCTTCTCCCACAGCACCAGTTCCTGGCCCAGCTCCTGTTCCCAGTGCCGCAACTGGCCCCACACATGGCGGTAGGACAGGCCCAGTTGCCGGGCCCCGCCCGAGATGGAGCCCGACTGCGCCACGGCCTGCAGCAGATCCATCAAGGCATTGCGCAACCCGGCCGCCGGCAGGGGGGCGTCGTGCGGCCCGGCGCGCGACAGGGTGTAGTGGAACTGGAGCCTATGCACGGCGCTACATATCGCAGGGAATTGGATCGGTCACTACGATACCCGACCTCATGAGCTCCTACTCCGACAGCCTGGTCGCGGCCCTGCAGTTGCTGGCCCGTGCCGACCCGGTGCTGCTGGCCATCGTCGGCCGCTCGCTGGCGGTCAGCGGCAGTGCCTGCCTGCTGGGTTGCCTGCTGGGATTGGCAGCCGGGGCCTGGCTGGGTGTGGCCCGCTTTTCAGGCCGTGGCGTGTTGCTCACGCTGCTCAACACCCTGCTGGCCGTGCCTTCGGTGGTGGTGGGGCTGGTGGTGTACCTGCTGCTGTCGCGCTCGGGGCCACTGGGTTTTCTGGGCTGGCTGTTCTCTTTTCCGGCCATGGTGCTGGCCCAGACCCTGCTGGTGCTGCCGGTGGTCACGGCGCTGACCTGCCAGGTGGTGGGCGACGCCGAGGCGGCCCAGGGCGAGCAGCTGCGTTCGCTCGGCGCCGGCGCGGGGTGGCGCAGCCTGCTGCTGGCCTGGGACGAGCGGGTGGCGCTGCTCACGGTGGTGATGACCGCCTTTGGACGGGCCGTCTCCGAGGTCGGGGCGGTGATGCTGGTGGGCGGCAACATCGACGGCTTCACCCGTGTCATGACCACCGCCATTGCCCTGGAGACCTCCAAGGGCGACCTGCCGCTGGCGCTCGGCCTGGGCCTCGTTCTGCTGGCGG
>VERU01000639.1 GCA_018882485.1 Rhodoferax sp.
CAGCATGAGGATGGGCACGGCCGAGAAGCGCCGCACCGCCGCGCAGACGGCGATGCCGTCCTGTCCGGGCAGCATCAGGTCCAGCAGCACCAGCTGCGGCGCCTCGTCGCGCACGCGCTGGGGCGCCTGCAGGCCGTCGGCGCACCAGCCGGTGGTCATGCCGGCGGCCTGCAGGTAGTTGGCCAGCAGGTCGGCGATCTTGGCGTCGTCCTCCACGATCAGCACCCGGGGCGGCGGGCTGGAGCGGGTGGCCATGAGGCTCATGCTACGCCGCCGCTGCGCGCGCCGTCGCGGCGCCGTTCGGTGAGCTGAGGCTGCAGCGGCAGGTCAACCTGCACCCGCAGGCCGCCCAGCGGGCTGTCGTGCAGGCTGATGCGGCCCCGGTGGGCGGCGGCAATGGCCTGGGCGATGGACAGGCCCAGCCCGCTGCCGGTGGATTCGGTGCGGCTGCGGGCGGCATCGACGCGGTACAGCGGCTCGAACAGGCGGGCCCGGTCGGCCGGCGCGACGCCGGGGGCGCTGTCGTCCACACTCAGCCGCAGCCAGGCGCCGTCGGCCTGCCAGTCGATCCGGATGCGGCCGGGCGCCTGGGTGTAGCGCAGGCTGTTTTCGAGCAGGTTGCCCAGCAGCTGGGCGATGCGCCCGAAATCCCAGCGCGCCGGCAGGGGGGCGGCGGGGCCGGGCAGCTCCAGCCCGAGGCCGAGCTGCCCGGCCCGGGTGGCAAAGCGCCCGGCGATGCGGCGCAGCTGTGCGTCGGCGTCGTCGTCGTCGAAGCTGCAGGGCAGCTGGCCCAGGTCGGCCACCGACAGGGTGTGCAGGTCGTCCACCAGACGGGTCAGCTGGCGCACTTCCTGGCCCAGGCTGGCCAGCAGCGCCGGGGTGGGGCTGCGGGCCCCGTCCTCGATGGCTTCGAGTTCGCCGCGCAGCACTGCCAGCGGGGTGCGCAGCTCGTGCGAGATCTGCGCGATCCAGCGCCGCCGCGTGTCTTCGAGCGCGGCCAGGCCCACGGCCATGCTGTTGACGTCGGCCACGAGCTGGTCGATCTCCAGCGCCCCGGAGCGGGCCGACCCGGGTGCCGCCACCTGCACCGCGCGGTCGCCCCGGGCGATGCGCCGGGTGGCCTGCTGCAG
>VERU01000245.1 GCA_018882485.1 Rhodoferax sp.
ACTACACGCCGCTGTCGGCGGTGGACATCTTCGTCAAGGACCTCGGCCTGGTGCTCGACACCGCGCGTGCCACCAAGTTCCCGCTGCCGCTGGCGTCCACCGCGCACCAGATGTTCATGCAGGCCTCCAGCGCCGGCTTCGGGCGCGAGGACGACAGCGCGGTGATCAAGATCTTCCCCGGGATCGATCTGCCCAAGGGAGGTTGACCGGCGCATGCAGCGCTCGCAGCGTTGTGCGATGACGTCAGACGGAGGTAAGTTCAGGCGCCCAGACTCGCTCCTGTCGATGGCACCCGAGGTTCGGGCATCAGCCATCCGTCGCACAAACAAGGAGCATCGCAATGGCAGCTGATTCCGCAGCCGGTAAGGCCTCTGGGGCCGACACACCGATGACCACGGAGGAAAAGAAGGTCATCTTCGCCTCGTCGCTGGGCACGGTCTTCGAGTGGTACGACTTCTACCTCTACGGCTCGCTCGCGGCCATCATCGCCAAGCAGTTCTTCGCCGGACTCGACCCCTCGGCAGCCTTCATCTTCGCGCTGCTGGCCTTCGCTGCCGGCTTTGTGGTCCGTCCCTTCGGCGCGATCTTCTTCGGTCGGCTGGGGGACATGATCGGCCGCAAGTACACCTTCCTGGTCACCATCCTGCTGATGGGCCTGTCCACCTTCATCGTGGGCATCCTACCGACCTACGCCTCCATCGGCGTGGCCGCACCGGTCATCCTGATCGTCCTGCGTCTGCTGCAGGGTCTGGCACTCGGCGGTGAATACGGCGGTGCTGCCACCTATGTGGCCGAGCACGCGCCGCAAGGCAAGCGCGGCGCGTACACCGCCTGGATCCAGACCACCGCGACCCTGGGCCTGTTCCTGTCGCTGATGGTGATCCTGGGTACCCGCACCATCATCGGCGAGGCTGCCTTCGCCGACTGGGGCTGGCGTGTTCCCTTCATCGTCTCCATCGTGATGCTGGCCATCTCGGTGTGGATCCGTCTGTCCATGAACGAGTCGCCCGCTTTCGCCAAGATGAAGGCAGAAGGCAAGACCTCCAAGGCCCCGATCTCGGAAGCCTTCGGCCAGTGGAAGAACCTGAAGATCGTGATCCTGGCGCTGGTGGGCCTCGTGGCTGGCCAGGCCGTGGTCTGGTACTCGGGCCAGTTCTACGCCCTGTTCTTCCTGACCCAGGCGCTCAAGGTGGACGGCGCTGCCGCCAACATCTATGTGGCCGCCTCGCTGCTGATCGGCACCCCGTTCTTCGTCGTCTTCGGCGCCCTGTCCGACAAGATCGGCCGCAAGCCCATCATCATGGCAGGCTGCCTGCTGGCCGTGGTGACCTACTTCCCGGTCTTCGAAATGCTGACCAAGGCTGCCAACCCCGACCTGTATGCTGCCCAGCAGAAGAACAAGGTGGTCGTGACGGCTGATCCGAAGGAGTGCTCGTTCCAGTTCAACCCGACCGGCACCGTCAAGTTCACCAGCTCGTGCGACATCGCCAAGCAGGTGCTGGCCGGCGCTTCGGTGAGCTACGAGAACGCCGTCGGTACCGGCCCCGCCACCATCAAGGTGGGTGAGACCGTGATCAACAGCTACTCCTCCAAGGGCCTGCCGGCTGACGAAGCCAAGAAGCTCGACGGCGAGTTCAAGAAGGCCGTGGCCGATGCGCTCAAGGCCGCCGGCTATCCCAGCAAGGCCGATCCGGCCCGCGTCAACACCGTGATGGTGGTGCTGATCCTGACCTACCTCGTGATCCTCGTGACCATGGTGTACGGCCCGATCGCCGCCATGCTGGTGGAAATGTTCCCCACCCGCATCCGCTACACCTCCATGAGCCTGCCCTACCACATCGGCAATGGCTGGTTCGGCGGCCTGCTGCCCACGACCGCCTTCGCCATCGTGGCGCAGACCGGCAACATGTACAACGGCCTGTGGTACCCCATCATCATCGCCGGCATGACCTTCGTCATCGGGACCTTGTTCGTCAAGGAAACCAAGGACGTGGACATCTACGCCAACGACTGATGCGGCCCCGACCGGTTGCGCCGGGTGGCGCAACCGGTGCCGCTTGCCGAGCCCTCCATGCGAGGGCTCTTTTTTGCCCCGCTGGCATGGGGCGTCACTCTCTGGGACATCATCATGTGGAAACTTCTGGTTGCCTTCATCGTCTTTGCCGCGCTCGCCATCTGGATGCTGAGCAAGGGCGGCAATATCGACATGGGCGGTGAAAAGCACGGCGCCGAGGCCACGCATGCGCCCGAGCCGGCGGCATCCGCGCCGGCGGCCGCAGCGCCGGTCGCTTCCGCACCGGCCAGCGCAGCCAGCAAGTAAGGGGCGTTCCGCCTCACGGCGTCCCCGGGCCTGCTGTGGCCCGGCGGACTGCCTAGAATGCCTGTCCCTCACGGCTCGGCATTCTTCCCATGACCCATGGTCTGATCCGCATCCGCGGCGCGCGGCAGCACAATCTCAAGAACCTCGATCTCGACCTGCGCACCGGTGAACTGACCGTGGTCACCGGTCCCAGCGGCTCCGGCAAGTCCAGCCTGGTGTTCGACACGCTGTACGCCGAGGGGCAGCGGCGTTATGTGGAGACCTTTTCGGCCTATGCGCGCCAGTTCCTGGACCGCATGGACAAGCCGGCGGTGGACCGGGTGGACGGTGTGCCGCCGGCCATCGCCATCGACCAGACCAATCCGGTTCGTTCCTCGCGCTCCACCGTGGGCACGATGACCGAGCTCAACGACCACCTCAAGCTGCTGTTCGCCCGGGCCGGTCAGCTGTTCGACCGCGCCACTGCGCAGCCGGTGCGGCACGACAGCCCCGACACCATCTACGCCGAGTTGCAGACCCGGCAGGCCGCGCTGGGGTCGACCCGGGCCGACGCACGGCTGGTGCTGACCTTCCCGGTGGAACTGCCGGCCAGCGCCAGTGCGCAGGAGGTGGCCCAGTGGCTGTCGCTCAGCGGATTCACCCGTGTGCAGGCCGAGCGCGAGGTGGCCACTCCGAACGGCCCGCGCAAGGTGCTGGATGTGGTGGCCGACCGCTTTCGGCTGGCCACGGCCGAACGCGCCCGTGTGGTGGAGGCGATCGAGACCGCACTCAAGCGCGGCAGCGGCCGGATGGCGGTGCATGTGCTGGGCGCAGACGGCGAGCCCGAGGCCGCGCTGTGGAAGTTTTCCACCGGGCTGCATTGCCCGGAAAGCGATCTGCGCTACGCCGAACCCATTGCTTCCATGTTTTCTTTCAACTCGGCGGTGGGTGCCTGCGATACCTGCCGTGGCTTTGGCCGGGTGATCGGGGTCGATTACGGGCTGGTGATCCCGGACCAACGGCTCACCCTGCGGGCGGGCGCCATCAAGCCCATCCAGACCCCGGCCTGGAAAGAGGCCCAGGACGACCTGATGCGCCACGCCGAAGCCGCCGGCATCCCGCGCGACACGCCCTGGAACAAGCTCACCGCCGCGCAGCAGCATTGGGTGATCCACGGTTCGCCCCAATGGAACGGCAAGTGGAATCAGCACTGGTTCGGTGTCAAGCGCTTTTTCGAGTACCTGGAGACCAAGGCCTACAAGATGCACATCCGGGTGCTGCTGTCCAAATACCGCAGCTACACCCCCTGTCCGGTCTGCCAGGGCGCCCGCCTGAAGACCGAGAGCCTGCTCTGGCGCATCGGCAGCCGCGCCGATGCCGATGCCGTGCTGGCCCCGGGCCAGCGTTTCATGCCGGCCGGGGCGGACTGGTCGCGCGAACAGCTCGAAGCCTTGCCGGGCCTGTGCCTGCACGACCTGATGCTGATGCCGCTGGACCGGCTGCGCCGTTTCTTCGACGGCATGCAGGCGCGGCTGGCTTCCGGGTCCCTGTCGGCGTCTGGCTCGGCGTCCGAAGCCGAACTGCAAACCCTCAGGCTGCTGTTTGACGAGGTCGGCACCCGGCTCAAGTACCTGTGCGAGGTCGGCATCGGCTACCTCACACTGGACCGGCAGAGCCGCACCCTGTCGGGCGGCGAGGTGCAGCGCATCAACCTCACCACCGCCCTGGGCACCTCGCTGGTCAACACCCTGTTTGTGCTGGACGAGCCCAGCATCGGCCTGCACCCGCGGGACATGAACCGCATCATCGTGGCCATGCAGCGCCTGCGCGATGCCGGCAACACCCTGGTGGTGGTGGAGCACGACCCGGCCGTGATGCTGGCGGCCGACCGCCTGATCGACATGGGCCCCGGCCCGGGCGAGCGCGGCGGCCAGATCGTGTTCGACGGCAGCACCGCCGACCTGCGCCAGGCCGACACCCTGACCGGCGCCTACCTGGGTGGGCGGCGCCAGGTCGGGCTGGGCCTGCAGCGGCTGGTGGCCGCCGGCACTCCGCGCCTGGTGCTGGAAGGCGCGCGCGAGCACAACCTCAGGAACCTGTCGGTCGAACTGCCCTTGCAGCGCCTGGTCTGCGTCACCGGCGTCAGCGGTTCGGGCAAATCCACCCTGGTGCAGGACATCCTGGCACCTGCCCTGATGCGCCACTTCGGCAAGGCCACCGAGACCCCGGGTGCGCACGACCGCCTGCTGGGCGCCGAGCTGCTCGGTGATGTGGTGTTTGTCGACCAGTCACCCATCGGCAAGACCGCCCGCTCCAACCCGGTGAGCTACGTGGGCGCCTGGGACGCGCTGCGCGAGATCTTTGCCAACGCCCCGCTGTCGCGCCAGCGCGGCTACACCGCCGTCAAGTTC
>VERU01000246.1 GCA_018882485.1 Rhodoferax sp.
CCCCGGCATGACGAACGTGATGCCCGCGCTCTACAAGGGCCTGGCCATCGCGGGCATCCTCTCGCTGATCGCCTTCTACTTTGTGACCACCTCGCTGATGCCCGACAACGCCCTGGGCGCGGCCGGCAGTCAGATGAAGCTGTTTGGCGCCTGCGTGGTCGGCCTGGTGCTCACGGCCGCGCTGGTCTGGATCACCGAGTTTTACACTGGCACGCAGTACAGCCCGGTGCAGCACATTGCCCAGGCCTCGACCACGGGCCACGGCACCAACATCATTGCCGGTCTGGGCGTGTCCATGCGCTCCACCGCCTGGCCGGTGATCTTCGTCTGCCTGGCGATCTGGACCGCCTACGCGCTGGGCGGCCTGTACGGCATCGCCGTGGCCGCCATGTCCATGCTGAGCATGGCCGGCATCGTGGTGGCGCTGGACGCCTACGGCCCCATCACCGACAACGCCGGCGGCATTGCCGAGATGAGCGAGCTGCCCAGCAGCGTGCGCGACATCACCGACCCGCTGGACGCTGTGGGCAACACCACCAAGGCCGTGACCAAAGGCTATGCGATTGGCTCGGCAGGGCTCGCCGCGCTGGTACTGTTCGCTGACTACACCCACAAGCTGGAAGCTTTCGGCAAGGTCATCAAGTTCGACCTCAGCGATCCGATGGTGATCATCGGGCTGTTCATCGGTGGGCTGATTCCTTATCTGTTCGGAGCCATGGCCATGGAGGCCGTAGGACGTGCTGCCGGGTCTGTGGTGGTCGAGGTGCGTCGCCAATTCCGGGAAATCAAAGGCATCATGGATGGCACGGGCAAGCCAGCCTATGACACCGCTGTCGATATGCTGACAACGGCGGCCATCAAGGAAATGATGGTTCCGTCTTTGCTGCCCGTGGTCGTTCCGATCCTGGTTGGACTGGTACTGGGCCCAGCCGCACTGGGAGGCCTGCTGATGGGGACCATCGTGACGGGTCTGTTTGTTGCGATCTCCATGTGTACGGGTGGTGGCGCCTGGGACAACGCCAAAAAGTACATCGAAGACGGACACCACGGTGGCAAGGGTTCGGAAACCCACAAGGCGGCCGTGACTGGCGACACCGTGGGAGACCCTTACAAGGACACGGCTGGTCCGGCAGTGAACCCACTGATCAAAATCATCAACATTGTCGCCTTGCTCATCGTGCCGGTGATGATGAAGATACACGGAGGCTGATCTCGTTGCCCCTTTCAATCAAAGCCCGCGCCCGCGGGCTTTTTTTTGACCTGGACCCACTGCAGCCGGTTTCCCTTCGACCTTTTCGAGGCCGTAGCGATACCATAGCCCTTCGTCGCTCTCGTTCCATGACCTGCATGACCCAGCTTCCGGTGCGTCGCCTGCTGATCGATCTGGAATCCCCCATCGCTCGACACTGGAGAGCACGGTCCAAGCCCGAAGCCGGAGTCCGATTCAGCCCTGGCTGCCGACCGGCTGCACAGGCTTCGGCAGGCCTATTCGAAGCTTGTGCGCGGAACCAGCCACCATTGAACCCCTGGAACAGGTTCTGATCGTGACACAAGCGCTGCCCGTCGATAAGTACCGTACCCGCCCAGAACCACGGGACGGTGGCCAACGCCCACTCACAGGTCTTCTGCTGGCACTGTTGGTCCTCGGAGTCGGTGCGTGCAGTCCCCTTCTGCCTCGTGGTGAAGCCCAAGTCTCTCGATTTCCCAGCTACATCGATGCCCGGCAGGCGGTGGAATCCCTGCGTCCACATGCCAGTACGCTGGCCGACCTGAAGTCCGCTGGCATCAATCCAGATACCGACCCCAACATCCGGCTGCTGACGGCCATGGATGTCATCCAGCGATTTTCCCAGGCGCCTCTGCGGCGGGAGGCCATCGATCCGGGCATGCTGATGTGCATGGAAGCCCTGGATCAATGCCTGGGCATGGAATTGACGGCAATGCGGGTCCGCAAGAGGCGAACCGGCCTCTTCATCCCCGATTTTTTCAATTTTTCGCGAACCACGGAAACGTCGGGCTGGCGATTCCAGGCGCTGATCCTGCTCGTCAACGGGGTGGTCGTCCATCGGAGTTGGGGAGGTGAACCCAACATCCACGACGTGGAAATCACCACGAACCCGCTGGGGCCCTTGCAGGAGATCGGGCCGGTGCTGGTCCAGGGGCGTTGATCCGATAGCCCCATGCACGGCCAGGCACCCCGTTTTGACTGAAAATCCGCTCATGCATTTCAACCACATCGGTAACGCAAAAGTCCCCTCTGTATCGGGCCGCACCCTGCCGGTCACAGACCCGGCTACCGGGCAGGTCTATGACGAAATACAACGCAGCGATATCGGTGACGTGGACCTTGCCACGAAAGCTGCCCGACAAGCGTACGAATCGGTTTGGCTCAAAATCAGTGCGGCCGAGCGTGGCCGGCTGATGATGAAGCTGTCGCAACATATCAGCCTCCATGCCGACGAACTGGCCGCCATTGAGCAAAGGGACTGCGGGAAACCAACGCGACAGGCCAGGGCCGACGTGACCGCCCTCGCCCGGTATTTTGAGTACTATGCCGGCGCCTGCGACAAATTGCATGGCGAGACCCTTCCCTACCTCGATGGCTACAGCGTGCACACTTGGCGTGAACCGCATGGCGTGACCGGTCACATCATCCCCTGGAACTACCCGATGCAGATCTTCGGGCGCAGCGTCGGCGGTGCGCTCGCAGCCGGCAATGTGTGCGTCATCAAACCCGCCGAAGACGGCTGCCTGTCGCTGCTGCGGGTGGCCGAACTGGCCACCGAGGCAGGGTTCCCGGCCGGCGTGATCAATATCGTCACGGGTTACGGGCATGAAGTGGGCAAGGCACTGGCAGAGCATCGGGGCATCGATCACATCAGTTTCACGGGGAGCCCCACGGTAGGGACGCTCATCCAGCAAGCTGCGGCAGCGCGTCATTGTCCGGTCACCCTGGAGCTGGGCGGCAAAAGTCCGCAAATCGTGTTTGCTGATGCAGATCTGGACGCAGCCATACCGGCCATCGTCAACGCAATCGTGCAGAACAGCGGCCAGACCTGCTCCGCTGGCTCCCGTCTGCTCGTCGAACATGGAATCTACGAGACGCTCCTTGAGCGTCTCGGACATGTTTTCGAAAACCTCAGGGCGGGCCCACCCGAGCTGGACCTGGATCTCGGGCCTCTGATTCGGCAATCCCAGTTGCAACGTGTCTGGGATTTCCTCAGCGATGCCCATGTTGCAGGCATCCCGTTGGTGGCCCAGGGCAAGATCGTTGACGAGGCTCCCGACACCGGCTACTACCAGGCGCCGACGCTGCTGCGCGACGTCCCCCCTGGACACCGATTGGCCCAGGAAGAAGTTTTCGGTCCGGTGTTGTGTGCCATGCCCTTCCAGAGCGAACAGGATGCCATCCGTCTGGCCAACGGCACGGCCTTCGGACTGGTCGCCGGCGTCTGGACCCGGGACGGCGCCCGCCAATTCCGCATGGCACGGCAGCTGCGGTGCGGACAAGTATTCATCAACAATTACGGTGCCGCCGGTGGCGTGGAACTTCCATTTGGGGGTGTCAAGTCCAGCGGCCATGGCCGTGAAAAAGGCTTTGAAGCGCTGCTCGGCTTCACCGTACTCAAGACCGTGGCCTTCCGCCACGGATAAAGCGTCGAGCCCCAGGAGACCAGACCATGCGCATTCCCGGTTTGTCGATCATCGTCACAGGAGCCGGCAGCGGTATTGGTGAAGGCGTTGCCCACCGCTTGGCCGAGGAGGGTGCCCGCGTCATCGTCAATGACATCGACGCAGCGCGTGGTGACAGGGTGGCCCGCGCCATCCGGACAGCCGGGGGCGATGCGGTTTTCCATGCTGCGGACGTCACCCAGTCGGCAGATATGCAAGGGCTGGTGGCTGCGGCCGTTCAGCACCATGGGCGGCTGGACGTGATGGTCAATAACGCCGGCTGGACCCATCGAAACCGCCCAGCGCTGGAGGTGACGGAGGACGAATTCGACCGATGCTACGCGGTCAACGTCAAAAGCATCTACCTGGCGACCCTCTACGCCACGCCGGTATTCCGACGTCAAGGTGGCGGCAGTTTCATCAACATCGCGTCCACAGCGGGCATCCGTCCCCGGCCTGGACTGACCTGGTACAACGGATCCAAAGGCGCAGTGATCACGACGTCCAAATCCCTGGCGGCCGAACTGGGGCCCGACAACATCCGGGTCAACTGCATCAATCCGGTCTTCAACCCCGACACCGGCCTGGCCGCCGAGTTTGCGGGCGGCGCACTGACCGATGAGCGCAAAGCCCGATTTCTGGCTTCGATCCCGCTTGGGCGATTTTCCAGCTCGCTGGATGTGGCCAACGCGGTCCTGTACCTCGCAAGCGAAGAAGCCAGCTTCATCAGCGGCGTGTGCCTTGAGGTCGATGGTGCACGCTGCGTTTGAAAGAAGTCCTCCAAGGGCTCAGGCTGGCAAGCGGCTGACGCGCAGGTGGATCAGGGCATGAAGTACCGGGTCATTCCGATTCGAGACAAGGCGGACATTCGGGCGGACCGGCCCGTCCCGCTGCAGCAGGACTCTGAGCAGCCATTCGGTCCACTTCGGGACCGGCGCCAAAGGCCATTGCGCGATCTGCGTATCAGCGTGACCGACCGATGCAACTTCCGTTGCCACTACTGCATGCCCAAGGAAGTTTTCGACCGGAATTACAC
>VERU01000247.1 GCA_018882485.1 Rhodoferax sp.
CCGTCGGGCGGCCGTCCCCTCCGAAGGGCTGGCGCCATCGGCGCAGGAGTTTCTGGTCAGTCTGTTCGAATCGACCCAGGCCGAGCGCCAGGCCCATGGTCGCACGCTCAAGACCGACCCCAGCGCGCCCCCCGTGGTCAACGCCCGGGGCGAGGCCACCGGCCGCATCGTCAATCTGGTGGCCTGAGGCCGGACCTCGGGCGACCCGTCCGGCGAGCGCCGGGCCTGTTGCAGCGGCCCCTTGAGGGCCTCGGGCACCGCGAAAGGCACGACCGGAATGCCCTCCTCCAGCAAGGCCACCGCCTGTTCGGGCGTGGTCTTGCCGCGGATGCCGCGCTCCGGCGCCTCGCCATAGTGCATGCGCCGCGCCTCTTCGGCGAAGCGCTCGCCCACGTCATCGGTCTGCTGCAGCACCCGCCTTGCCATCGCCATCCAGGCCAGTTGAAGAGCCTGTTCGCCTCCTCCACCCATCGCCACCTCGCGCTGGGGTGGCGCCTCGGCCGGGGCCGGTGCAGCGCCCAGATTCAGACGCGGCGCCGTGGGCCGCTTGGTAACAGCCGCATCGCCGCACACCGGGCAACTGACCAGCCCGCGAGCGCACTGCGACTGAAAGTCGTCCTCCGACGCAAACCAGCCTTCGAAGACGTGGCTCCGGGGGCAGCAGAGGTTGAGCACCTTCATGCCCGCATTATCCCGCTCCGGCCGACGGGGCGACACGGCGCCAGTCCAAGGTCCACAGGCCGTTCAGGACATTCTGCAGCCAGAACGCGCCGGTCAGGGTCTTGGCATCGGTCACCTGGCCGTCACGACACCAGGCGATCAGGTCGGTAGCCGGCGCGCGGAATACCTCGAGAAATTCGCCCTCGTCCAGCCGGCGCGGACCGGGTTGCAGCCCCCGCGCGAACCAGATGTCGATGACTTCGGTGGAATAGGAAATCACCGGGTGCAAAACGCCGGCAAAAGCCCATTCGCTCGCGCGGTAGCCGGTTTCCTCGATCAGTTCGCGCTGCGCGCACGCCAGGCTGTCCTCACCGGGATCCCGTTTGCCGGCGGGAAACTCGATCATCACCCGCCCGACCGGATAGCGAAACTGCCGCTCCAGTACGACCTGCGGCACCCCATCGGGCCCCTCCAGCCAGGGGATGATCATCACCGCTCCGGGGTGGACCACATACTCGCGGGTGCTGGAGCTGCCGTCTGGCAGCCGCACCGTGTCCCGGAACGCATGCAGAAAACGCCCCCGGAGCAGTTCCTCCCCGGCGATGCGGTGTTCGGTCAGGGACTGCAGGTCAGCGTCCATGGCGCATCAGATAACGGTAGACAAATCCCGGGAAGGCCAGCGTGAGGAACAGCGCTCCGGTGATGGCAAAGAACTCCCAACCCTGATCGGCAACCCGACCGAGCCGACGTTCCAGCAGCCAGGCCAGCAGGCCCGTCAACCCGTACAGAACGAGAACTTCGAGCAGACGCAAACCCAGAGTCTTACGCCGGGGCGGCGTCCAGATCACGAACAGCCGATCGGTCAGAAACGGCAGGTTGGCAGCCAGCAGGGCCACCAGGACCAGGGTCCAGACCGCGATAGATTGAGACACGGCGCCCGTGGTCCTGGAAACGGGATCAACCCGACAGCATGCTCACCACGGATTCAGCGCACAGAGCCATCAGGCCACCAGGGACCAGTCCGAGCAGCAGAATCAGTGCACCGTTGAGCGACAGCACCGCACGCACGTCCATCGGCGCGGCAATCGGGGCCGTCTGCTGAGGCTCATCGAAATACATCAGCTTGACCACCCGCAGGTAATAGAAGGCGCCCACCAGCGACATCATGACCGCAAACACCGCCAGCGCGATGTTGCTGGCGAGCCCGGTGGCCACCAGCGCCTGCAGCACCGACAGCTTGGCATAGAAGCCCACCATGGGAGGGATACCGGCCAGGGAGAACATGCAGACGGCCATCACGGCGGCGTAGAGCGGGCTGCGCTGGTTCAAGCCGGCGAGATCGGCAAGCTCTTCGCTTTCGAAGCCCTGACGGGCCAGCAGCAGGATCACACCGAAACTGGCCAGGGTGGTCAGCACATAGGTGATCACATAGAACATCGACGAGCTGTAGGCGTTGGCGGGCGCGTGGAGCTTGCCGCCCACCACTCCGGCCAGCAGACCCAGCAGCACGAAACCCATCTGGGAGATGGTCGAGAAAGCCAGCATGCGCTTGAGGTTGGTCTGGGCGATGGCCGCCAGATTGCCCACCAGCAGCGACGCCACCGACAGCACCATCAGCATCTGCTGCCAGTCGATGGCCAGCGGCAGCAGCCCCTCCACCAGCAGGCGGATGACCACCGCAAAGGCAGCCAGCTTGGGGGCGCCCCCGATCATCAGCGTGACCGCCGTCGGGGCGCCCTGGTAGACGTCGGGGATCCACATGTGGAACGGCACCACGCCCAGCTTGAACGCCAGGCCCGCCACCACGAAAACCAGGCCGAACACCAGCACCTGGTGGTTGATGCGCCCGGACAGGATGGCCTTGAACACCGACGAGATGTCCAGCGAACCGGTCACACCGTACATCATGGACAGGCCATACAGCAGGAAGCCCGACGCCATGGACCCAAGCACGAAATACTTCATGGCCGCCTCGGAGGAACTGGCGTGGTCGCGGCGCAGCGCCACCAGAGCGTAACTCGACAGCGTGAGCAACTCCAGCCCCATGTAGATGACCAGGAAGTTGTTGCCCGAGATCATGATGAACATGCCGAGCAGACCGAACAGGTTCAAGGAGTACAACTCGCCGCCATGGAGCATGCCCCGATCGGCCGCGTACGGGCGGGCATACACCAGCGAGACCATGACGGCCAGTGTCGCGAACACCTTGAGCCAGTTGCCCATCGGATCGCTGACGACCATGTTGCCCATGCCATAAACCGTCGTACCGGCCGAGGCATAGACCATTTGCAAAGCAGCCACCCCCGCCAGCGTCAGGAGTGTCAGCAGGTGGGTCGCCGTACGATGGGGCGAGCGCACCGCCAGATCGGCCAGCGCGATCACGCAGGCCATGACCAGCAGGATGATTTCCGGGGTCAGCGCAACCCAGCTCTGTGTATCGATCATGTCATTTCTTCCGGTAGGGCACGCGCAACCGACAGCGGCTCAGGACAGCTTGGACTGCGCGACGTGGCGCAGCAGTTCGGTCACCGAAGATTCCATCACCTGGGTAAATGGCGCCGGATACAGCCCCATGTAGAGCGTGGCGATCGCCAGCAACGCGAACACCAGGAATTCGCGGCCATTGATGTCGGACAAACCCCGCACATCGTCGTTGGTCACCGGACCGAGGTACACCCTCTTGAACATCCACAGGGTATAGGCCGCACCGAAAATCAAGGCGCTGGCAGCCAGCAGCCCCAGCCAGAAATTCGACTTGACCGCGCCCAGAATCACCATCCACTCACCTACGAACCCTGCGGTGCCGGGCAAGCCGCAATTGGCCATGGCAAACAGGAGGGCGAAGGCGGTAAACCGGGGCATGGTGTTGACCACACCGCCGTAACTGGCGATCTCTCGCGAGTGAACCCGGTCATAAAGCACCCCGATGGCCAGGAACATGGCCGCCGAGACAAAGCCGTGCGCAATCATCTGGACGATGGCGCCCGAGACCCCCAGGTTGTTGAAGATGAAGAATCCCAGGGTGACGAAACCCATGTGGGCCACGGACGAATACGCCACCAGTTTCTTCATGTCCTGCTGCACCATGGCCACCAGCCCGACGTACACCACCGCCACAAGCGACAGGGCGATCATCAGCCAGGCCCATTCCCGAGCAGCATCCGGCGCAATGGGCAGCGAAAACCGCAGGAAACCATAGGCTCCCAGCTTGAGCATGATCGCCGCCAGCACCGCCGATCCGCCGGTGGGGGCTTCAACGTGCACGTCGGGCAACCAGGTGTGCACCGGCCACATCGGCACCTTGACGGCAAACGCCGCAAACAGCGCAAAGAACAACAGGGTCTGCGCACCAGCGGACAAGCGCAGCTTGTACCAGGCGACCAGGTCAAAACTGCCACCCGACTGGGTGTACAGGTAAATCAGGGCCACCAGCATCAGCAGCGACCCCAGCAGCGTGTAGAGAAAGAACTTGAAGGCCGCGTAGATGCGCTTGGGACCACCCCAGATGCCGATGATCAGGTACATCGGAATGAGCGTGGCCTCGAAGAACACGTAAAACAACAGGCCATCAAGCGCCGTGAACACCCCCACCATGAGCCCGCTGAGGATGAGGAACGCCCCCATGTACTGGTTCACACGGCGGGTGATTACCTCCCAGCCTGCGATCACGACCACCACCGTGATGAAGGCGGTCAGCAGGACGAACCACAGCGAGATCCCATCCACGCCCAAGTGGTAGTTGACGTTGAAGCGGGCGATCCAGGGCGCCTTCTCGACAAACTGCATGGCCGCAGTACCCAACTGGAATCCATCCAGCAGGGGCAGCGTCACCAGAAAACCCGCCAACGCGCCAACCAGCGCCAACCAGCGCACCATGTTGACCTGCTCATCACGTCCCAGGGCCAGCAGCACGATGCCGAAGGCAATCGGCACCCAGATAGCCAGGCTCAGCAATCCCATTTTTGTCGTTCTCCTACTTGAGCCAGACGAAGTACGTCATCAGGACGAAAAGTCCCAGGATCATCACCAGCGCATAGTGGTAGAG
>VERU01000248.1 GCA_018882485.1 Rhodoferax sp.
CCGTCGAGCAGGCCGATGCCATGCGGCGTGATTTTGTGGCGAATGTTTCGCATGAAATCCGCACGCCCCTCACGGTGGTGGCCGGTTTCCTCGAGACGATACAGACCCTGCCGCTGCACGATGCGGAGCGTTCCAGGTACCTGGACTTGATGGCGGCCCAGACCCGGCGGATGCAAATGCTGGTCACGGACCTGCTCACGCTGTCCGGGCTTGAGGGCAAGCCCCCCGCGAGTCGGACCGAGACCCTCGGAGGCGAGGAGTTGATGCGGCAGCTGCAGGCCGAGGCCGGCGCCCTCTCGGCCGCAAGAGGCGCCTCGGCAGAGCCCCAGCATGTGTTCAGTTTCGAGGGCGGCCCTGGCTTGGAAATCCTGTGCGAGCCGGGCGAGTTGATCAGCGCCGCCAGCAATCTGCTCAGCAATGCGGTTCGGTACACACCTCCGGGAGGTCGGATCGATGTCCGCCTGCTGCCCCAAGCCGATGGAAGATTGCGGTTTGGCGTTCGCGACAACGGTCCCGGCATCGCACCCGAGCACATTCCACGTTTGACGGAACGGTTTTATCGCGTGGATCGGAGCCGTTCACGGGACACCGGCGGCACCGGGCTGGGACTTGCCATCGTGAAGCATGTGGTCCAGCGACATGGCGCAGATTTGCTGATCGACAGCAAACCGGGTCAGGGTTCCGAGTTTTGCATGATGTTGCCCGAAGCCCGATGGCGCCGGCTGACCTGAATCAGCCCCGATTTCGCACCATTTGCTAACGGAGTCGATGGTAGACCACCCATTCCTCGTGGCGGTCGACAGGGTGGTGCACACGAACCTGTTCATGCCAGATTTCCCTGGCGGGCACTGAGGAGGGATCGGGCCCGGGGCGGGCGATCAGCCAGTTGCATCCCACCGATGGGTGGGTCGGGCGCAGGTCCATGCCGAGGTACAGGCGCAGTGCACTGACCTCGCCATCGCTAAGATTCCGTGATTCGACACAGCCGTCGAATGAGAGGGCTTGTGCCAGTTGCTGCGTCAGGGGGCGGTAGCTTCGTGCATAGTCCAGCAGTGGCAACCACAGGGTCATGAGCAAAAGCCAGCACAGCGTGGCGCCGCTGGCGGGAAGGACCAGGCTTTTCCACAGCGCAGCGCGGTGTCGGCCGGCGCGCCACCGGACCAGCCAGCCCCACGCGCCGGTGGCGATCAAGGCGAACAGGAACGGCAGCCACGCAAAGCTGTGGATGAAGCCGGGCGCCAGGCGTTCTACGTTGGCGGCGGGTTGGGGCGGAACGCCACTTTGCATGGCGATCCAGACCACCCAAATGACCAGCGCACAGCCTGAAAAGAACAGCAGGGTGAACCAGTCGATGAGCGCCGAGACGCTACGACGCAGGGTGGGCAGGGCCTGGGCCGCCAGCGTCGCCAGCGCGGGCAGGGCCAGCAGAAGGGCACGGTCATCGGAGCCGGTGGCGATGGAGGTGCCGATGGCCGAAGCCGAAAACCACAGGGGCAGGATCAGATGGCGGCTTGGCGAGCGCAGGCGCAACCATTGTTGACGCCAGCGCCAGAGCGTCCACAATACAAGGGGCCAGCAGGGCCACGTGAACCAGGCCAGCATGCGGATCAGCCCCGACCATCGCGCCGCATCCAGATGGGGCAGGTCGATACGCCAGCGCCACAACGCCAGTCCGCTTGCCCAAGCGGCCACGAAGGCCGTGACCAGCAGCGGTCCAAGCCACGGGCGCACGCGGTTGTCAGTTGCTTCGTCGGCTTCTCGTGGGGTCGCCACCATGGCCAGAGTACCACCCCCACCCAGCAGCAGCGCCAGAGTTGGTGCTCCGGAGAGTGTCAGTCCGGCCAGACCCAGCGCCACCCCGGTGATTCCCTGCCACTGCAATGTGGGCAGCACCGCAAAGCCTGCAAAGCACAAGGCGGTACAAGCCAGTTGGACCACCGCCGGGGTGGTCTCGTGCGACAACTGTGCCAGCCCCAGATTGGCCAGCAGCGCCAGCAATGCCCCATCGGCCAGCGCCCGCGCATAATCCGTCCGACTGGCCTCCCCCCCGAAGGCAAAGGCCACGGGTTGCGCCCGATCGTCCCGTGCCAGGTAATAGCTGGCGTACCAGGTGGCCGCAAACGCGACCAGCAGCATCAGCAGAAACGGGAAGCGGACCGCAAGGTCGGGCGGCAGCCAGGGCGTCCCCGCCTGGATCGCCCAGGCACCCATCCAGTAGGGCAACAGTCCGTCGACCTCCGGGGCTCGCCCTAGCAGCGTGGGAGCCAGCCAAGGGGCCCGACCATCCGCCAACTCCGACATGAATCCGAATGCGGTGATGTCGGCAGTGCGCCAGGGATCTCGTCCCAGTGCGCCCGGCAGCAGATAGGCGAGGCACAGCAGCCACAGGGCGGCACGCGGGAGGCGCCGGACGGCCGCCTGGGTCGCGATGGCGGGCGTGGTCGGGTTCAAGGGGGGGCGCGTCGGTGTCGGACTGACAAGAAAAAAGGCAGCGCGGAAACCCGGGCTGCCTTGCTGCCGAAGCGCAGCCTTTACTTGGCTGCCGGCTTGCCGAAGCGGTTGCGGAAGCGCTCGACCCGGCCGCCCATGTTGTCGACCGACTTCTGGGTGCCGGTGTAAAAGGGGTGCGATTCGCTGGAAGTATCCAGTTTGAACAGCGGCAGTTCACGGCCGTCGTCCATCTTGATCATTTCCTTGGCGTTGACACAGGACCGCGTCACGAACTTGAATCCATTCGAGAGATCGAGGAAACACACTTCGCGGTAGTTGGGGTGTATGCCTTCTTTCATGCCGTCTTCCTTCCAATGCGGGAGCCACTCCAGACCCTTGGGACGACCTTCGCTCAATGCAAAGTCCGGGTACTTTCCGCCAAGCCCGGGATTATAGGTCAGCCGCCTCGACGCATCATGTCGAAGAATTCGCTGTTCGTCTTGGTCGCGCGCATCTGCTTGAGCACCATCTCCATCGCTTCGATTTCGTCCATGTTGTACAGGAACTGACGCAGGATCCGAGTCTTTTGCAGGATTTCGGGTTGCAACAGCAGTTCTTCCCGGCGGGTGCCGCTGCGGTTGAGCTGGATGGACGGAAACACCCGTTTTTCGTACAGACGACGGTCCAGGTGGATTTCGGAGTTGCCGGTGCCTTTGAACTCCTCGAAGATCACTTCGTCCATGCGGCTGCCGGTGTCGATCAGCGCGGTGGCGATGATGGTCAGTGAGCCGCCTTCCTCCACGTTACGGGCTGCACCCAGGAAACGCTTGGGGCGCTGCAGCGCATTGGCGTCGACGCCGCCCGTCAGCACCTTGCCGCTGGAGGGCACCACGTTGTTGTAGGCCCGGGCTAGGCGGGTGATCGAATCCAGCAGGATCACCACATCCTTTTTCAGTTCCACCAGTCGTTTGGCCCGCTCGATCACCATTTCGGCCACGTGCACGTGGCGAGCGGCTGGTTCGTCAAATGTGGAGGCGATCACCTCGCCCTTGACCGTGCGCTGCATTTCCGTGACTTCTTCCGGCCGTTCATCGACCAGCAGCACCATCATGTGGCTGTCGGGGTAGTTGGCCGAGATGGCGTGGGCGATGTGCTGCATCATGACCGTCTTGCCGCTTTTGGGCGGCGCGACCAGCAAGGCGCGCTGGCCCTTGCCGATGGGTGCAATGATGTCGATGATGCGGCCCGTGATGTTCTCATCGCTTTTGACTGCATCGCGTTCCAGCCGCATTTGCACCTTGGGAAACAGCGGGGTCAGGTTTTCAAACATGACCTTGTGCTTGTTTTCTTCGGGTCCGCCCCCATTGACCCGGTCCAGCTTGTTGAGGGCAAAGTAGCGCTCGCCGTCCTTGGGCGTTCGAACCTCCCCCTCGATCATGTCCCCGGTGTGCAGGTTGAAACGACGGACCTGGCTCGGACTGATGTAGATGTCATCGGTGCTCGCCGTGTAACTGGTGTCCGGACTGCGCAGAAAACCGAACCCGTCCGGCAGGATTTCAAGCACCCCGTCGGCAATGATCTGCTCTCCGGTGCGTGCCCGCTTCTTGATGATGGCAAACATCAATTCCTGCTTGCGCATGCGGCCCGTGTTTTCGATTTCAAGCTCTTCGGCCTGTTTCAGGACTTCCGACACGTGCAGTGCCTTGAGTTCGTTTAAGTGCATGGTGGGCCCTACAGGGGAGTGATCAGCAAGCCGTGGGAGGTTGGGCGCGGCCCGCACAGCGTCTGGGCGGTTGCTTCGGCCGGTCGGGCCGTCCGGAGCAACCAGCGCTCCGGTGGAGAGGCCCCATTATGACAGCAATCGGGAGCGCTTCGATCGCACGATCGCGCGAGGCGTTTGCCATGACGTGGACTGGTGCCAGGAGGTGCTGGCATGAGCCTGCAACAGCCCCCGGACGCCGAGGCCCGTCAGCGCCCCCGGGCTTGGCCTCGCCGTGCGTTCCGAGGTGGGTCGGGTCAGGCGGACGGGGCCCTGCCAAGCCCGCCAGGGAATTCAGCCGATCTGCTGGTTGATGAATTCGGTCAGCTGCGCCTTGCTCATGGCACCGACCTTGGTGGCAGCCAGCTGCCCGTTCTTGAACAGCATGAGCGTCGGGATGCCGCGGATACCGAATTTCGCCGGGATGTCGCGGTTGTCGTCCACATTCATCTTCGCCACCTGCAGACGACCTTCGTAGGTGGAGGACACTTCGTCCAGGATGGGAG
>VERU01000249.1 GCA_018882485.1 Rhodoferax sp.
TACACATCCACGCCATCGCCAAGCAGCACGCCCATCACGTCCACGGCGGCGGCCGGCACGTTGAGCGCCTCGAAGTACCACAGGCCGGCGATGTTGGCGCCCTGCGGGCCCACGCCGCCGTCGAAGCCGATGGCCCCGCGCGGCAGATGATCCGCCAGCAGCCGCGCCGGCAGCACCCCGATGTAGGAGGCCGTCACCATCACGTCGCGGCCGCGGTTGACCGGCAGAATATCGGCGGCACTGTCCACGGCCACCACCCGGCCCTGCTCCATGTCGAGCATCACATGCTGAAGATCGCCCATCGACACCTTTCCTCGAACCCATGGCCCCGGCGGCGGCACCCGCCCGCCGAAGGCCTTGCACTCCCTTGACCCCACCCCACCAGGAGACCCACCATGAGCACGATGGAAGAACTCAACCGACGCGTCACGCAGCTGGAGGCCCGCTTCGAGATCTCGGAGCTGGTCAGCGCCTACGCCGTGGCCTGCGATGAACACGACCTGCCGCGACTGCGCTCGCTGTTCGCGCCCGATGCCGTCCTCGATTCGCCCAGCGGCCTGCTCAAGGCCCAGGGGCTCGACGAGATTATGGCGCTCTACGTCCGGCTGTTCAAAATCCGCGGACCCGGCTACCACTGGACGCACGACCACTTCCTGAACTTCGACCCGGCCGACGCCGAGCGGGCCAGCGGCGTCGTTCTCAGCCATGCCGAAACCTGCCCGGACGGCGAGGTCAGCCTGGCCGCCATGCGCTACCAGGACCAGTACCGACGCCTGGACGGACGCTGGGTCTTCCAGAAGCGGGTGCTGAACTTCCTCTACTACGTGCCCGCCAAGGATTACAACCAGGCACTCACCGGCAGCGACCGCATCACCATGGGCGGGCGCCGGCTGCCGGCCGATTTCCCCGAATCGCTGCCGGCCTGGCAGGATTTTCTGCGCCAGCATGGCAAAACCCCCTGAAGCCGAACGGAGCACCCTCATGAATGCCGCCACCCCCGAAGCCGTCGCCCTGGCCCACCGCGCCCTGACGCATCTGCGGAACAAGACCACCGACCAGGCCGCCAGTACCCTGACCCAGCCGATCGAGGCCTACACCGACCCGGTGCGGTTCCAGCGCGAGGTCGATGCGGTGTTTCGCCGCCTGCCGCTGGCCCTGGCCCTGAGCATCGAACTGCCCACCCCGCGCACCTACCGCGCCATGACCGTCATGGACGTGCCGCTGGTGCTGATCCGCGGCGACGATGGCCGGGCCCGGGCCTTCCTGAACGCCTGCCGCCACCGGGGCGCCGCGCTGTGCAAGGACGGTCAGGGCCGCATGGACCGCTTTGTCTGCCCCTACCATGCCTGGCAGTACGACCTGCAGGGACAGCTGACCGGCCTCTACGGCGCCAGCACCTTCGGCGAAGTGGACGCGCGCACCCACTCGCTGACCGAGCTGCACTGCGAAGAACGGGCGGGGCTGCTGTGGGTCTGCCTCACCCCGGGCGTGACCTTCGACATCGACCACTGGCTGGGCGACTTCGCCCCCCACCTGGAGGGCCTGCACCTGGACAACTGGCACCTCCATGCCCAGCGGGACATCCCCGGCCCGGGATGGAAGGTCGCCTGGGAAGGCTACCTCGAGGCCTACCACCACAACACCGTGCATGTGAACACCGTGGGCAAGTTCACCATCGGCAACCTGAGCCTGCACGACACCTTCGGCCCACACCAGCGCATCGTCTTCGGCCGCCGCAGCCTGCCCGAACTGCTGGACCAGCCCGAGGACCGCTGGCAGCCCGATGTCCACATCCGCCGCATTCACCTGGGCTTCCCGAACCTCGCCATCTCCGGCGTGCTGGGCGACCACTGCCTGGTCAGCCAGGTCTTCCCCGGCCCCACGCCCGACACCACGGTGACCCGCCAGACCGTGCTGGCAGCCCGGGCGCCGACCACCGAGGAAGAACTCAAGGCCACCGAAGCCTTCAGCCAGATCGTGCTGCAGGCGGTGCGCGACGAAGACTACGCCATCGGCGCCACCGTGCAGGCGGCGCTGCGCACCGGCGCCAATCCGTCCTTCACCATCGGCCGCAACGAGCCGGCCGTGCAGCACTTCCACCGCATGGTGGCCCGCTACGCCGGCAGCCCCTGAACCCTGCCATGCCGCTGTTGCCCGAGCCGCTGTCCTCGCTCGACTTCCGGGAGCGTGCCCGCCGGCGCCTGCCTCGCCCGATCTTCGACTTCATCGACGGCGGCGCCGGGGAAGAAGGCGCGCTGACCCGCAACCGGACGGCCTTTGCCCAGGTGCAATGGATCCCCCGGGTGCTTCACCCCTGCACCCAGCGCAACCTCGGCGTGAGCCTGTGGGGCCAGGCCCTCGGTGCGCCGATGGGCATCAGCCCCATGGGCCTGGGCGAGCTGGCCTGGCCAGGCACCGACCGGGCGCTGATGGCGGCAGCGCGCAGACATCGCATCCCCTATGTGCTCTCGACCGCCGCCAGCACCACGGTGGAAGACTGCGCCGAACGCTGCGACGGCATGGCCTGGTTCCAGATCTACCCGCTCGACGACATCGGGCAGACGCGGCGCCTGGTGGCGCGCGCTGCGGCGGCCGGCCTGCGGCACCTCGTGCTGACGGTCGATGCCGCCCACCCCGGCCTGCGCCTGCGCGACCGGCGCAGCGGCTTCGGGCGCAGCCTGTGGCGCCACCCAGCCTCCCTGGCGGCCTACCTGCGGCATCCCGCCTGGTCGCTCGGCACCCTGGCCCACGGGCGCCCGCGCATGGTCAACCTGGGCGAGGACGGTCACCCCGCCAGCGCCTCACCGCAGACCCTGATCGCATCGATGGCGCGCGCCCGCCTGGACTGGACCACCCTGCAGCAGATCCGCGACCTGTGGCCGCACCGGCTCATCGTCAAGGGCGTGCTGGATCCGGCCGCCGCGCAGCCCCTGCGCCAGGCCGGCGTCGATGCGATCCAGCTCTCCAACCATGGCGGCCGGCAGCTCGGCAGCGCCATCTCGCCGCTGCAGACCCTGGCCCGCTTCCGCGCCATCCTGGGCCGGGATTTCCCGATCTTTCTCGACAGCGGCGTGCGCACCGGCGAAGACGTCGCCAAGGCCCTGGCGCTGGGCGCGGACGTGGCCTTCCTGGGTCGCGGCTGGCTCTACGCCTGCGCCGCCCTGCCGCCCGCAACCGGGGCCGAACTCGCCGCCCGCCTGCTGCAGGCCGAGCTCGACAACACCCTGGCGCAGCTTGGCGCCACCGGCATCGCCGAGCTGCAGAGCCATCCCTTCGCCACGCTGCCCGAGGCCGGGCGTCCCGACACCCCCCACGAACCCGCAGCCCCTGGAGCACTCCGCCCATGACCGACTTCCTTCAGTACGAGCAGGACGGGCCGCTGGTCACGCTCACCATGAACCAGCCCGAACAGCGCAATCCCCTGACCGGCAACACCGCCGTCAGCGAATTCCTGCAAGCCATCGAGCGCATCCAGGCCGACCGGCAGATCCGCTGCGTCATCCTCACCGGCGCAGGCAGCGCGTTTTCGGCCGGGGGCGACATCCGCCTGATGCAGCGCCAGGCCGCGCCGTCCATGGGACAGTCCGAGATCCGGCAGGATTACCGCCACGGCATCCAGCGGCTGGCCCTGCGCCTGTTCGATCTGGAGGTGCCGGTCATCGCCGCGGTCAACGGCCACGCGCTGGGCGCCGGCCTGGATCTGGCCTGCCTGTGCGACATCCGCATCGCCGCCGACACCGCCACCTTCGCCGAGAGCTTCGTGCGTCTGGGCATCATCCCGGGCGATGGCGGCGCCTGGCTGCTGCCGCGGGTCATCGGCATGGCACGGGCGGCCGAAATGGCCTTTACGGGCGAGTCCATCAGCGCCCGGCAGGCCCTGGACTGGCAGCTGGTCTCGCGGGTCGTGGCCCCGGCCGAGCTGATGCCCGCAGCCCGTGAACTGGCGGCTCGCATCACGCGCCACCCGTCCCATGCGCTGCGGCTGACCAAGCGCCTGATGCGCGAGGCCCTGCATGCTCGGCTGGACTCCGTGCTGGAACTGTCGGCGGTGTTCCAGGCGATGTGCCACAAGGAACCCGATCACCTGGAGGCGGTCAACGCCTTCCTGGAAAAGCGACCACCCCGGTTTGACTGATCTACCATCGGCCGGGCCATCTGGAGAATTCCATGGCTGGCCATCCGCACCCATGTCGATGTCTGCGACCCCCGGCTGCTCGCGGTGGAAGCCCTGCTGGAAGTGCGCCGCCGCGTCGCCCCCTGGCTGGACCTGCAGCTCGTCGCCTTCCCGCAGGACAGCCTGCTGCGCGGACAGCAGGGCCCCGAGGAACACCTGCGCAACCTGGAACGGGCGCTGGACCTGGGGGTGGACGTGGTCGGCGGCATCCCGCATTTCGAGCGCACCATGGCCGACGGGGCGCTCAGCGTGCGGCGGCTGTGAGAGATCGCCGCGCGGCGCGGCCTGCGCGTCGACATGCACTGCGACGAATCCGACGACCCCCATTCCCGCCACGTCGAAACCCTGGCCTTCGAGACGCGACGCCTGGGCCTGCAGGGCCGGGTGACCGGTTCGCACCTGACCTCCATGCACAGCATGGACAACTACTACGTGAGCAAGCTGCTGCCCCTGATGGCCGAAGCGCAACTGCACGTGGTGGCCAACCCGCTGATCAACATCACCCTGCAGGGC
>VERU01000250.1 GCA_018882485.1 Rhodoferax sp.
GGTCGTGCCAGCTTGGGCGCAGCGATCGAATAGCGTCGTACAGGTGCACGCAGATTTCGCGGCTCATGGCCACCACCATGGCCTTGCCGTCCAGGCTGGCCAGCCTGTTCTCGAAGTGCTCGACCAGGTCGGCCGCCACCTTCTGGATGCGGGGCGGTGCGCCCACCAGTTTTTCCAGGGCGGCCCAGCGGCGAAGCTGCGCCGCCTTGGCGGTGTCGTCCTCTTCGTCCTCGGTCAGTTCCTCGACCTCGTCGTCCAGCAACGGCGCATCGGCTTCCTGCAGCTCAAGACGGGCAAGCCGACTCTCGTAGTAGATGGGCACCGTGGCGCCATCCTTGACCGCCTGCTCGACGTCGTAGATGTGCACGTAGTCACCGAACACGGCCCGGGTGTCGCGGTCCTCCAGCGACACCGGCGTGCCCGTGAAGGCCACGAAGGTGGCGTTGGGCAGGCCGTCGCGCAGATGCTGGGCGTAGCCATAGCGCACGTTGCGCAGACCACCGTAGCTGGCGGCAGGTTCAGCCGCCTGCAGTACGAGGGGATCGTTCGCTGCACTCTGGGTCACGATGGCCTTGCGGGCGTCCTTCAACTGCTTCTGCAGCTTGGGCATGCTGGCCTGAAAGCCGTACTGGCTACGGTGGGCCTCGTCGCAGATGACGACGATGTTGTGCCGGTCGGAGAGGACGGGGAAGCTGTCCTCGTCCTCGCCGGGCGTGAATTTCTGGATGGTCGTGAAGATGATGCCGCCCGAGGGGCGGTTGGCCAGCAGCTCGCGCAGCCTGGGCCGCGTGTCGGCCTGCACCGGGGTCTCGCGCAGCAGCTCGGCTGCGCCGGCGAACACCCCGAAGAGCTGGTTGTCCAGGTCGTTGCGGTCGGTCACCACCACCAGGGTGGGGTTGCCCATGGCCGGGTGCTGCATCAGCTTGCCGCCCAGGCAGGTCATCTCGATGCTTTTGCCGGCTCCTTGCGTGTGCCAGACCACGCCACCCTTGCCGCGACGGGCGGCATCGGCCTTCGGATTCGACGCCACCAGCACGCTTTCGACCACCGCGCGCACGGCATGGAACTGGTGGTAGCCCGCCACCTTCTTGACCAGCCTGCCCTCGTCCTCGAACAGGATGAAGTGCCGCAGGTAGTCCAGCAGCAGGTCGCGTTGGAACAGCCCGTGCACCAGCGTTTCCAGCTCCTTCATGGGGCCCAGCGGGTCCACCGTCACACCGTCGATGGTGCGCCAGGCCATGAAACGTTCCGGGTCGGCCGTGAGAGAGCCCACGCGCGCCTCGATGCCGTCGCTGATGACCAGCAGGCCGTTGCTCTGGAACAGGTCGGAAATGTCTTCCTTGTAAGCCTGCAGCTGGTTGAAGGCGGCCCACAGGTCGGCGCTCTCGTCGCCGGGGTTCTTCAGTTCCACCACCACGACCGGCAGGCCGTTGAGGAACAGCACCACATCCGGGCGGCGAGTCTGCCTGGGGCCCTGGATGCTGAACTGGTTGAGCGCGAGCCAGTCGTTGCGCGCCGCGTCGGCCCAGTCCACCAGCCGGACCCGGTCGCCCCGGGTCTCACCGTCCTTCTGATACTGAACGGGCACCCCTTCCACCAGCCAGCGGTGCATCTGCCGGTTGGCCTGCACCTGGCCCGGGATGTTGGGGTTGAGCACCATGCGGCAGGCTTCGTCCTGCGCGCCGGCCGGGATGTGCGGATTCAGGCGCCGGACGGCATCGCGCAGGCGGTGCTTGAGCGCCACCTCGCGGTAGCTGTCGCGCTCGGTGCCGGGCGTTTTTGCATCCGGTGGCGAGATGTCGGGGCCGTGCGCCACCTGCCAGCCCAGCCCGGCCAGCCAGTCGAGGCAGGCCTGCTCCACATGGTCTTCGAGAACGCCTGGCTTCATGTTGTTGACCCCCGCCTGATACCGGTTCAGCCGGCTTCCCAGTGCCCACCCTTGTCGGGACCTACCCGCTTGAGCCTGCCCTGCTCGCGCAGCTTCTTCGTCGCACGTTCGATGGCACTCACCGACTTGCCCAGCCTCTGCGCGAGTTGCGCCATGGTCATCCCGGGGTTGCTGCGCAACAGCGCGAGCACGACGTCGGGCGTTTTCCCCGGCGTTTTCACCCGCGTTTTCTCCGGCGTCTGGCGCTTTGGACCGGCCAGCTTGTCAAAGGTGAGCACCACCGATCCGGCACCCACCGCCACACGCGGCGGCTCCAGCCCGGCCTCCTGCATCAGCCGGGCGATCTTGAGCGTGCCGCGGCCCCAGGTCTCGATCAAGCCGCGCAAGTAGAACACGCGAGCGATCATGGGGTTCCAGGGGCGCGACTCATGCTCGCGGAACAGGGCTTCCGGCGTCAGCCCGAAGTTCTCAAGGAGATCAATTCAAAAAAGTGGTGAGCTCAAAGGGCCGAGGTGAACAGGTGCAACTGGCTTGCCAGCGGGGCCTGTCGCAGCGTCGGGCCTGTGGGCTGATCGGGGTGGCCCGCTCGACGCTGACCTACGAGCTGGGGCTGCCAGCTAAGGACGCGCCGGCCTCCAGCGGCAGGTGGTGGCCGAAGTGCCGGCGCAGGTAGTCCTCGCCGTGTTCCAGCACGAAGTAGCGAAACGCCTCGGCCGCCGGGGACAGCAGCTTGGAGAGGGTGTGCACCACGTTCCAGGCCCGCACCACGGGGGCGCCCTGCACGTCGAGCAGGGCGATGAGCCGGTTGTCGAGTTCCAGCCCCAGGGTGTGCAGCGACAGGAAGCTCAGGCCCATGCCGGCGATCACCGCCTGCTTGATGGTCTCGTTGCTGGCCATCTCCATGGTGATGCTGGGCTCCACCCGCGCGGTGTCCAGGAACTTCTGCATGGCCGCGCGGGTGCCGGAGCCGTCCTCGCGGGTGATGAAGCCTTCGCCACGCAGGCGCTCGGGCGCCAGCCGGGGCTGTCCGGCCAGCGGGTGGCCGACCGGCGCGACGAAGACGTGGGGGTGCGCGGCAAAGGGCTCGGCCCGGGTGGCCAGCTCGCGCGGGGGGCGGCCCATGATGGCCAGGTCCACCTCGTTGGCCAGCAGCATGCGCACCAGCTGCTCGCGGTTGCCCACGGCCAGCCGGATCTCGATGCCGGGGTGCTCACGCCGGAATTCGGCCAGCAGGTGCGGCAGAAAGTACTTGGCCGTGCTGACCATGCCGATGTGCAGCGTGCCCTGCTCGAGCTTCTGCAGGCGGGCGACGGCGTCTTCGGCGTCTTTCAGGGTGGCCAGCATGCGGCGGGCATAGACCAGCATGTATTCGCCGGCCGTGGTCAGGGCCACGCTGCGCCCGCTGCGGTCGAACAGCGGCAGGCCGACATGGGCTTCGAGTTCGCGCACCTGCATGGTGACCGCCGGCGGCGTGAGGTGCAGGGCCTGGGCCGCCTTGGCAAAGCTGAGCTGGCGCGCCACCTCGTTGAACACCCGGAGCTGGCGAAAGGTGGCGTTTTTCATTAAGTAAAAGCTTAACTCAAATGTGATTCGATTTGAATTTACTTTATTCAAGCAGACTTCTACAGTGCATCCCATGGCCGAGCAGCCCCACCCACCTCAGGAGCACAGCATGAGCGAGACCCCCGGTTCCAGCCAGATCACCGATGCCAAGAAGCGCTACAGCGCGGGCGTGCTGAAGTACAAGCAGATGGGCTACTGGATGCCCGATTACGAGCCCAAGGACACCGACACGCTGTGCCTGTTCCGCATCACGCCGCAGGACGGCGTGGACCCGGAGGAAGCCGCGGCGGCCGTGGCCGGCGAGTCGAGCACGGCCACCTGGACGGTGGTGTGGACCGACCGGCTGACCGCCTGCGACAGCTACCGCGCCAAGGCCTACCGGGTGGAGCCGGTGCCCAACAACCCCGGCCAGTACTTTGCCTGGGTGGCCTACGACCTGATCCTGTTCGAGGAAGGCTCGATTGCCAACATGACGGCCAGCCTGATCGGCAATGTGTTCAGCTTCAAGCCGCTCAAGGCGGCGCGGCTGGAGGACATCCGCATTCCGGTGGCCTACGTCAAGACCTTCAAGGGCCCGCCCACCGGGCTGGTGGTGGAGCGCGAGCGGCTGGACAAGTTCGGCCGGCCGCTGCTGGGCGCCACCACCAAGCCCAAGCTGGGCCTGTCGGGCCGCAACTACGGCCGGGTGGTGTACGAGGGCCTCAAGGGCGGGCTGGATTTCATGAAGGACGACGAGAACATCAACAGCCAGCCCTTCATGCACTGGCGCGACCGCTTTCTGTTCGTGATGGAGGCCGTCAACAAGGCCAGCGCCGAAACCGGCGAGGTCAAGGGCAGCTACCTCAACATCACCGCCGCCACCATGGAAGACATGTACGAGCGCGCCGAGCTGGCCAAGGAGCTGGGCAGCGTGGTCATCATGGTGGACCTGATCGTGGGCTGGACCTGCATCCAGAGCATGGCCAACTGGTGCCGCAAGAACGACATGATCCTGCACATGCACCGCGCCGGGCATGGCACCTACACCCGCCAGAAAAACCACGGCGTGAGCTTTCGCGTGATTGCCAAATGGCTGCGCCTGGCCGGGGTCGACCATCTGCACACCGGCACCGCGGTCGGCAAGCTCGAAGGCGATCCGCTGACGGTGCAGGGCTACTACAACGTCTGCCGCGATGCGGTGACCCGCACCGACCTGCCGCGCGGCATCTTCTTCGACCAGGACTGGGC
>VERU01000251.1 GCA_018882485.1 Rhodoferax sp.
CTGTTGCTGAAATCCATGGCGACATCCAACGTAAATTGCGACCGACTGAAATGAAGGTGACACCCGCCCGAAGCAGGTTCTGCTAGCCTTGCGAACCTGCAACTGTAACGGACCAGACGGAGCTCTCCAGCGCATGCCCGACCCCAATGCCCTCGCGGTCCCGCCATCGCCGCCCGCCCGGCCGGCCCACCCACAGCCTGCAGCCACCGTGATGTTGCTGCGCGATGCGCCCACGGGTCTGCAGGTGTTCCTGCTCCGACGCAGCCGTCAGTCGGCGGTCTTGGGAGGCGCTTATGTATTCCCGGGCGGCAAAGTCGAAAATGAAGACGCTGGTTTCGCCGATTCGCGCCGATGTGATCAGCCTCGAGCTGCGCTGCTTGCCAACCTGAACGAGCCCGGGCTCAGCATGGCGGAAGCCGCGCGGCTGTACGGCGCGGCTGCCCGAGAGACACTGGAGGAGTGCGGGGTCCTGCTGGCGCAAGGAGCATCCCGGGAACAAGCACTGCAAGGGCAGAGCCTGCTGGATCAAGGGCTGAATCTCGATGCCACGCTGCAACGACTGAATCTCCGGCTGGAGACCAGGGCCTTGCGCCCCTGGTCACGCTGGATCACGCCCGAGACACCCCTCATGATGAATCGGCGCTTCGACACCCGGTTCTTCGTGGCGGCCTTGCCGGATGGTCAGGTGGCCCGTCATGACGACCACGAAGCCAGCGACAGCATCTGGCTGACCCCCCGCGAAGCACTGGAGCGCGCCTGGCAGAGAGACATCGAGCTGGCTCCACCGCAAGTCATGAGCCTCGCCCACCTGGCCCGCCTGCGGGATGTGGCTGCCGTGTTGGGGGAGGCACGCCGGCACCCGCCACCGACCATCTCGCCCTGCCCCCTGGACCACGCCGGGGAACGTGGCACCTGCTACCCTGGGGATCCCGGCCACCCATCACGCCAGCGCGTGATGCCTGGCCCGACCCGCCTGATTCTGCGCCAGGGACGCCTGGAGCCCGAAGACGGCTTCGAAGCGTTTTTTCGTTAGCTTTCGGGCTTTCCAGACGTGGAAAGCCGAGCCAGTTGGATGCTGGACTCCTTCAACCGCGCAGAAAGGATGGACGCGATGTTGCGGTAGATGTGAAATCCACTCTCGGGATTGACATCGATGGTTTCGCGGTAGAAGCGCATCGCGATCGAGTCACTCAGAGCCCTGACCGTCGCCGTGCGTCCCTGCTGCGACACCAGCGCCATCTCGCCAAAGCATTCCGCAGGACCAAAACGGGCCAATTCCACCGTATTACCCGCCCGGGTGAGTTCGACCACAACCTGACCGGCAGCCAATACGAAAAAGGAATCTCCGAGGTCGCCCTCCTTGAAGATGACCTGGCCCGCCTTCAGGGGGATGTAGTCCCCTAGCGACAGGGTTCGCAGCAGGCACTCGTGGGTCATTCCCCTGAAGATCTGCACCCGCTCCCGGATTTTTTTCACCAGCTGCGGATCGACTTTGACCGGCGTGGCCGGGCGAGCCGTCGAAGCACGGATGTTCTCGGCGTAGATCTGCGAGACAGCGGGATCGGGTTTCGTCGTGGCCACTGCACCCCCTTGGGTTATTCCGGACTGGATCGGCCGGAAACGCGAAATTCAAAGCATCTATGATGCCAGAATGCTTCAGGATCCATCGGCCGCCCGGCCATTGCCGCCGATGCTGGACGTGGAGGCCTCCGGATTCGGACGTGCCAGCTACCCCATCGAGGTCGGCTTTGTGCTGTCGGACGGCCACCCGGTCTGCACGCTGATTCGACCCGAACCCGACTGGACACACTGGGACGAGGCCGCCCAAGCCGTGCACCACATCGACCGTGCAACCTTGCTGCGCCGCGGCAGGCCTGTTCGCGACGTCGTCCGGTTGCTCAATGACTGTCTGGGGGGCCTGACCGTGTATTCGGACGCCTGGGCCCACGATTACAGCTGGCTCGGGCGGCTGTTCGACGCCTCCGAGCTCAGCCCCCGCTTCCGGCTTGAGAGCTTGCGCTCCCTGCTGGGTGAGGAACAAGCGAGGTGCTGGCACGCTGCCAAGGCATCCATCATCCGGGAGCGTGGCGCCCAGCGCCACCGCGCCAGTTCGGACGCCCGCCTGCTGCAACTCACATTCCAAAGGCTGCTGGGCGGATCCAACGGGGCCCCTATACTTTGAGGGGCCTCCTCCACCTCACATCGTCATGGCCATCAAAATCACCCTGCAGCTGGGCTACGAGTTCGAAGTGAAGGCGAAATCCCAGGCGGTCTTCGACCTGTTGTCTGACGTGCCCCAATCGGCCAGTTACTTTCCCAAGGTTGACCGGCTGGTGGACCTGGAGGCGGGGGGGTACCGATGGGAGATGGAAAAAATCGGGATCGGGCAGTTCACACTGCAGACGGTTTACGCAAGCCGGTATACAGCCGACCGCAAGCAGGGACGCATTGCCTGGACACCCATCGAAGGCGAGGGCAACGCGTCGGTTTCCGGCAACTGGCAAATCACCTCCAGAAACCGATCGACGCAGGTTCGCCTGTCCATCGAAGCGGTCCTGCGACTGCCTTTTCCAGCACTCACCCGGCCCATCGTCGCGCCGCTGGTCAGTGCCGAATTTGAAAAACTGGTGGAACAGTACATCGACAATCTGGTCCAGCAATTCGGCGGTGAAGTGTGATCGAGGCCATCCCCTCGCACCCCATGGCTCCAGCTGATCGCCTGGACGATCCCTACCCGACGCCATGACCATGCACCGCGTCGTCGTCCGCAGCTCCGGACTGTTCGTTCCCCCGGACACCATCACCAATTCGGAATTGGTACAGGCCTTCAACCGCTACGCCGACCTGGAAAACGAGCGGCAAGCCGCTCGCATTGCCGGTGGTGAGTGCGAGGCCATTGCGCATTCCAGCGTTGAATTCATCGAAAAGGCCTCGGGTATCCGGCAGCGCCATGTCATGGACAAATCCGGTGTCCTGGATCCCGGCCGGATGCGCCCCCGCTTCCAGCCGCGTCCCGATGCAGCCCTGTCGATGATGGCTGAAATCGCCGTGTCGGCCGCAGGCGACGCCCTCTCCAGGGCGGGACGTTGCAGCCAGGATGTCGACGGAGTGATCTGCGCTGCGGCCAACATGCAGCGGGCGTACCCGGCGATGGCCATCGAAATCCAGCAGGCGCTGGGAATCCAGGGCTTTGCATTCGACATGAATGTGGCCTGCTCCTCGGCGACCTTCGCCATCGAACAGGCCTACAACGCCGTGCGATGCGGTGCTGCCCGAGCCATACTCATCGTGAATCCGGAGATCACCTCACCACATCTGGCCTGGAAAGACAGGGACTGCCACTTCATCTTCGGGGATGTTTGCACGGCCATCCTCGTAGAGCGGCTGGACGCATCGGCTGGCGGTGGCTTTGAGATCCTGGGAACCCGGCTGCAGACCGTTTTCTCCAGCCACATCCGCAACAACGCCGGATTCATGTCGCGCAGCGAGGATCGCCAGCCCGATGACAGGGATCAGCTGTTCTACCAGGAGGGGCGCATGGTGTTCAAGGAAGTCTGCCCCATGGCGGCTGCCCACATCACCGGACACCTGGAGTCGCTGGGCCATGCACCCGGTTCGGTGCAGCGCTTCTGGCTGCACCAGGCCAACCTGGGCATGAACCAGTTGATCGCGCGCAAGCTCCTGGGGCGCGAAGCCACCACAACGGAAGCACCCATCATCCTGGACGAGTTCGGCAACACCGCATCGGCGGGGTCCATCATCGCGTTCCACCGTCATCACGAGGACCTCGCCTCGGGCGCGCTGGGGGTGATCTGTTCGTTCGGCGCAGGGTATTCGATCGGCAGTGTGGTGCTTCAACGGGTATAGCCAAGTGCCTGGGGCGGCCGGATCAGCGGGGTCAGGGCCCGGGTGGGGGTCCATCCTGGTTCGGCAGGTCATCCGGCGCGTGGGCGCTGCGACGCGAATTCCGGGTTGGATCCTGGTCGGTTGCCTGATCGGTGCGTCCGGCCACGCGACCAACGGCAAAGCCATCATCGACCCGATGGCAGAACGCACCCGGGCCTGCACCCACTGCCACGGCCCGCAGGGCCTGGCAGGTCCGGACGGCTACTACCCGCGACTGGCGGGCAAGCCGGCCAACTACCTGTACGGCCAGCTGCTTCATTTTCGCGACGGTCGCCGGCATTACCCACTCATGCGGGGCCTGCTGGAGCCCCTGAGCGATGCCTACCTGATGGAAATGGCCGTGTATTTTTCACGGCTGGAGTTGCCCTACCCGCCTGCGAGCCGATCGCTGGACGGTGGTGCCACCTGGACCAGGGGTCGGGACCTGGTTTTACGAGGCGATCCGCAACGCGAGATTGCCGCCTGCGCCAGTTGTCACGGCGAACGACTGACCGGCGCGCTTCCAGGGGTTCCGGGCCTCTTGGGCCTGCCGAGAGACTACATCACGGCGCAGTTGGGTGCCTGGAAGTCCGGCATGCGCAGGGCCCACGAGCCTGACTGCATGGCCGATGTGGCCAGGCGGCTCAGCGCGGCCGATGTCAACGCCATCGCTCACTGGCTTTCGTCCCAACCCGTGCCCCAAGGTGGGCCCAACCCCGTATCCTCTGTCGCTACCCGAGCCTGTGGCCGTCCACCGGTACCCGCCACCGATGCCAAGGCGCCTCTCACCC
>VERU01000252.1 GCA_018882485.1 Rhodoferax sp.
GCATGAGGGACAGCGCCACCCCGGTGTAGATCGCGAACTCCAGCGGCATGGAGAGCGTGGCGACAAACGTCACACCCATGACCAGCGATTCCTGTCGGCTGACCCGGGCGAGCTCCCGAATGTGATGGCGGTCGATCAGACCCCAGGCCACCACAAAAAGGATGCCCGCCATCGCGGCGGTTGGCAGGTAGCGCGCCAGAGGGGCCAGAAACAACAGGATGAGCAAGAGGGCCAGCGACGCGAACACCGTCGCCAGGGGCGTCTGGGCGCCGGCGGCGTAATTCAGGCCGCTGCGGTTGAACGACCCGCTGGAGGCATACCCTGAAAAGAACGCACCCGCCAGGTTCGACAGACCCTGGCCGATGAACTCCTGGTTGCCATCCAGTCGCTGCCCGCTGCGCAGCGCCATGGCCCGGGCGATGGACACCGCCTCGGTCAAGGCCAGCACCGCCACCGCCACGGCGATGGGCAGAAGCTGCCGCAATGTAGCTGGCGTGAAATCGGGGCTTGAGAGGGGCGGCAGACCGATCTGCAGGGCCCCGATGCTGCCGATACCGGTTCGCTCTGCACCCAGCCCGACGTTGAGCAGAGCCGCCAGCAGACTCCCTGCGAGCATACCGGCAATCATGTGCGGCAACCGAGGTGTCCAGCGCCGCGCAGCCGCACAGGCCAGCACGGTGAACACCGCGACCCCCGTGATGTAGGGGTTGACCCGATCGGCCTGAAGCACCAGATCACGCAGCACCTCGTAGGGCGAGGCCCCACGGGGGATCGCCAGGCCGAAGAAATTGCGGACCTGACTGATTGCGATCAGAACGGCGGCCCCGGAGGTAAAACCCAGGACCACGCTGTGCGACACAAAATTGACCAGGGTTCCCAGCCGCAGCACACCCAGCAGCAGTTGCACCACGCCCACCAGAAAGGTCAGGGTCAGCACCAGCCTCACGTAATCGGGGCTGCCCGGGACCGCCAGCGGGCTCATAGTGGCAAACACCACGATGGAGATCGCCGTGGTCGGGCCCGAAACCAGGTGCCACGACGAACCCCACAAGGCCGCCACGATGGCCGGCAGCATCGCGGCGTACAGCCCGTACTCCGGCGGCATGCCCGCAATGGTGGCGAATGCGACACCCTGGGGCACCAGAATCAGCGCACCGGTCAAGCCCGCTGTCAGGTCGGCCCGCAGCGTATCCCTGCCGACCCGTGGCCACCAGCGAAGGAAGGGCAGCCAGCGCGCTGCCTCGAAGCTCATGCCGGTATCGACCTCACATGCGACCTTTCCACGGCACGATCCGGGTTTCGATGACGCGCATCAGCAGGTCGAACAGGTAGGCGACCAAGCCGATGACGATGATGCCCATGATCACGATGTCAGTGCGCAGAAAATTGGAGGCGTTGAGCACCATTTGCCCGAGCCCGACGTTGGCTGCGACCATCTCGGCCGCCACCAGCGTGGTCCAGCCGAAGCCGATCGCAATCCGCATGCCCACCAGGATTTCCGGCATCGCCGAGGGCAGGATCACATGGCGGATCACCTGCATATAGCTGGCCCCCATGGAATAAGCCGCATTGATCTGCTCCTGGGTGGCGCTCTTCATGCCGGCACGGGCGGCCAGTGCCAGCGGAGCGAAGCAGGCAAGATAGATCAGCAGGATCTTGGGACGCTCCTCGATGCCGAACCAGATGATGATCAGCGGCAGGTAGGCCAGCGGTGGCAAAGGCCGGTAGAACTCGATGGGCGGATCGAAGATGCCCCGGGCCACGCGCGACATGCCCATGGCGATGCCGACCGGGATGGCGGTGAGGCAGGCCAGCAGGAAGGCCGAGAACACCCGCATCATGCTGGCCAGAAAATGGTCCCACAACGGCTTGTCGTTGGCAGCCCCCGTGAGGTATTCGTAGAACTGGGTGAACACCGCCTGCGGCGAGGGCAGGAACAGCGGCTTGATGAGACCGGCCGCAGTGATGCCCCACCAACCACCCAGCAGCACGATCACCGTGATCACGCTGATGAGGACACTGGAGCCCTCGCCGGGCACCTTGAAGCGACTGGTCCTGAGGGTCGCGGCCGCCGGCGGCGCGGATTGAGCGGCATCAGCCATGAGCGGTCTCCCGGTGGTGGATGAGGGCCAGAACTTCCTCGCGCATGCGGATGAAATCCGGTTCGGACTTGACACGGCGCGCGTCATGATGCGCCAGGAACTGGCGAGAAAACGGCACGTCGTCGTAAATGTGGGTGATGCGCCCCGGGCTGGGACTCATCACGATCAGGCGGGTGGCCAGGAACAGGGCTTCTTCCACAGAATGGGTGATGAAGAACACCATCTTGGAGGTGCGGGACCAGGCGTCGAGCAGAATTTCCTGCACCTGCTCGCGGGTGAAGGCATCGAGCGCGCCCATGGGCTCGTCCATCAGCAACACGGCGGGGTCGTTGGCCAGCGCGCGGGCGATACCGACCCGCTGCTGCATGCCACCCGACAACTCGTACACCGCCCGGTCCGCGTATTTTTCGAGCCCGACCAGAGCGAGTTTTTCCTCGGCGACGCGGGAGCGCTGCGCCTGACCCACTCCGCGCAGACGCAGCCCCAGCGCCACGTTGTCCCGCACCGACAGCCAGGGCATCAGGGCATGCTTCTGGAACACCACGCCGCGATCAGCGCCCGGACCCACCACCGATACGCCATCGATCAGGATGCGACCGCTGGATGGAGGGAGGAACCCGGCAATGCAATTGAGCAATGTCGTCTTGCCACAGCCGGAAGCCCCCAGCGCCACCACGAAATCGCGGTCCTTCATGGTCAGGTTGACGGGTGCCAGTGCCTGCAGCACACCGCCCTTGACGGCGTAATTGACGGTCAGTTCCTGGATGTCGAGTGTGGGCATCGTGGGTCGGGCGGTGGGCGGTGCAAAGTCGCCGCTGCGACGCGGCCTCCATCGCTCCCGTCAAGCGGGAACGGCTGGATTATGGGCTGTGCCACAAAGCCCATCAAAGCGCCAGCCCCCACCGGCCGATGGAGCCAGCCCCTCGGTACTTACCCTTGAGCCGCGTGGCCATCTCGCCTGCGCTGCTCGCCACGCGCCCGGGCCAGTTCGTCCACCGCCTTGCCCAGTGCCGCCATGCCTTCGACGATACGCGCGGCCGGAATCGACGACAGCCGAAGCCGGAAACAGGGGCAGGGATAGGGCGGATGCACAAAGAACACATCACCCGGCTCGATCAACACGCCATGCTGACGCGCGATCAGGCCGAGTTCCGAGGCGTCCACCCAAGCGGGCGCGCGCACCCATACCGATGCACCGCCCGCCGGCAGGTCGAACCGGAAATCGGGCAGGTAACGGCGCAGCCCCTCGGCCGCCAGCGCCAGGCGTTCACGCAGCGCCTGGTTGACCCGGCGGGTGTGCGACTCGTGGTGGCCCAGGGACAAGAACAAGGCGTAAGCGTGCTGCAGAAAAGCGCTGGGATGGCGCACCATCGCATGGCGCACCAGCCGCAGTTCCTGCACCAGGGCGCGCGGGGCCACGATGTACCCCAGCCGCAGCACGGGAGACAGGCTCTTGGAGACCGAACCGATGTAGATCACCCGGCCGGCACGGTCCAGGCTCTTGAGGGCCGGCATGGGGTCGCCCTCGAACAGGTTCTCGGCCTCGTAATCGTCTTCGATCAGCACCAGATCCTGCTCCTCGGCACGCCGGAGCAACTGCTGCCGGCGTGACAGCGGCAGCGTCACCGTGGTTGGGCTCTGATGGGACGGGGTCACGAACAGGTAATCCATGCGCGGCAACCCATCCACCACCAGGCCATCCCCATCCACGGGCACTTCGATCCAGGTCGGGTCGCGCATGGACAGGCTGGTGCGGGCGTGGGGGTGTCCAGGCTGTTCCAGCCCAACCCGCGAGCCGGGGGACAGCAGGGCCTCGGACAGCAGGTAATAGGCATGCTGCGCCCCCATGGTGACCAGGATTTCCTCTTTGAGGGCGAACACCCCGCGCTTGGGCAGCAAGCGGGTGCGGATCTGCTCGATCAGCTCCGGCACATCGTCCGTTTCCAGATCGGGGGTCCAATGCGGCAGCTGCGAACGGGCCAGGCTGCGGGCGCAGCATTCGCGAAAGTCCTCGGTGGGAAACAGCGTGGGATCGTAGGTACCGTAGACGAAGGGGTAGGGATAGGCGTTCCAGGCGTCGGGCTTGGAGAGGGTCGGGCGCCCGGCCAGAGGGCGCTGCAGCCGCAGCGCCCAATCGGGCGCGTGGCGCCCCAGTGGCGGCGGCGGCTCCGCCGGTACCGCCGAGCGCGTGCGCGCATCCGGGGCCACAAAAACCCCGCTGCGCGGCCGGGCCTCGAGAAATCCTTCGGCCATGAGCTGCTGATAGGCCGATGTCACGGTGTTGCGGCTGAGCTGCAGAAGGCCGGCGAGCTCGCGCGAGGACGGCAGGTGGGCACCCGGGTCCAACCGGCCGTCCAGCACCGACTGCACGATGGCCAGACGCAGCCGCCCCTGCAAGGTGAGGGCACTCTGCTCGGGCAAAGCAAACAGCTGAGCCCACTGGACCGACCGGGGATGCGCCATGGCAGCGGAGTTTAGCGGCCAAGAAGGATCGACTGGCATGGTGGCTCCCGCCCAACTGGCACTACCGAGGGCGTCGCCCATGGCCTATGCTTGCGCCCTTCCC
>VERU01000253.1 GCA_018882485.1 Rhodoferax sp.
GCCCATGGGGGGGTGATGGACGTGCTGTACCGGCTTGCGACCGGTCAGGGCATCCAGGCGCCGCGCAGCTGGCAACTGGGCAATGCCGCCATCAACCGGCTGCTCTGGACGCCGGACTCGCTCACGCTGGTGGGCTGGTCCGATACCCGCCATCTGGACGAGGCCCCGGTGCGCGACGAGACCAGCGACTGACCCCGCCCCGACCGCCCGGATCCGCGCTGCGGGGTTTCAGGGCAGGTCGGGCAGGGGTTCGGGCGCGTCGCCGCCCCTGGGGCCCACCTGGCCCAGCCGGGCCTTGAGCGATTGCGGCTGCCCACTCAGCAGCGCGGCATACACGGTGGTGTTGGCCAGCACCTTCTTGACGTAATCGCGGGTTTCGCTGAAAGGCACGTTCTCGGCCCAGATGGCCGCCTCCAGCGTGGGCGCGCCCGACTGGCCGCGCCAACTGCGCGGTCGGCTCGGACCGGCGTTGTAGGCGGCTGCCGCCAGCGGCATGGAGCCCGCAAAGTCATCCAGCACCAGTTTCAGGTAGCCCGTCCCGATCGCGATGTTGGTGTCACGGTCCGTCAACTGGTGGGGCTTGAAATCGGTCAATCCGATCTTGCGGGCGGTCCAGCGGGCCGTGGGCGGCATCACCTGCATCAGCCCCGAAGCCCCCACACCCGATTGGGCGTCCATCACGAAGCGGCTCTCCTGCCGGATCAGTCCGTACACATAGGCCGGATCCAGTCCGATCTGTTGCGCGCGGCTCAGCACGGCGTCGCGGTGGGGCGTGGGAAAGCGCTGCGCAACGTCCACCAGGGACCGCGTGCGCTCGCTGGTGTTGATGCAACGGTCCCACACTTCGCGCTCGCAGGCCAGTTCGGCGGCGGCCAGCAGCTCGCGGTCGCCCATGCCGCCGCGCTGGTGCAGGTTGGTGGTGTAGTTCCACTCCCGCACGCCGTCGCTGCGCAGGCCCAGCGCCACGGCCGCCAGCGCACGCTGCAGCCCCGGATTCTGCCGAGCCGCTTCCCGCTCTTCCGCCGTCGGCGATTCCGGCCGCTCGGGCAGCACGATCTTCTGGCCCAGTTCTTCCTGGGCCAGTTGCTCGTAAAAGCCCCGCATTCCGGCGATGCTCTGCAGCGCGCGCAGCGGCTCGGCCCGCTCGGATTCCGATTTGGCGGTGTGCAGCTGGGCCCGCGCCAGCCAGTACACCCAGGTGCTGTCCTTACGCGCCTCGGGGCTCATCGACACGATGGCAGCCTGCACCTCGCGCCAGCGGCCCAGACGCAAGGCGGCCCGGGTTTTCCAGGCCAGGTGTTCGTCACCCAGGTCGCTGCTGCGGGCCTTGGCGAAATGATCGCTGGCCTCTGGCGAGAGCCGCTGCGCAGCCTGCCGACCGATCGCGCCCCAGGCCCAGGAACGCTGCTCGGGTGTCAGGTGCACGCTCCAGTGGTTCTCCAGCAAACTGGCAGCCTGCTCGGGGTCGCTCGCTGCCAGGCGGACCAGCGCCAGGGTGACCCACTCCCGCGTACGACCGGTGGCCACCACCCGCTTGGCCAGGTAACGGCTCGGGCTGCTGATCACCTCGTCCACGGTTTTCGCCGCGTCTGCGACCACGAGGTCCACCGCCTGGCGTGCCGCCTTGGTCCGGTTGTTCTCCAAGGCCAGACGGGCTTTGCGCCAGACATCCTGGTCGGTCAGGCGGCCGGCCGCGTGCAGGCGCTGCGCCGCGAACTGGCAGCCCTCGTCGGCCTCGCGCTGCGCCAGCCACAGCCGCCGGATCTCGCTCACCCCTTCGGCGCTCGGCAGATCAGCGGCGAGCCCGACGGCATAGCAGCGCACCTCACGGTCGTCGTTCATGCGGTAGCGGGACAACTCGTCCGCAAAGCCGGCGGCATCGCGGCGCTGGCCCAGCACCAGCAGCCAGTCGTTGCGCAGACGGTCTTCTTGGTAGGTGCCGGCGTAACGCCGGAAGAACTCGCGCACCTCGCTGGCCGAAGCCGTATCCAGCCGGGCCCGGAGTTCCCAGTAAGCGGCCCAGGGCTCCAGCAGATGCCCCTGCGCCCGGGGCAGCAAGGCGCTCAGGCGCTTGCGGTCGCCCTGCCGAAAGGCCTGGCTCATCTCCAGCAGCACGTCGTCCTGGGCCACCTTGACGCGAGCTGGTGCAGCGGCCTGGGCCAGGCCCAGGCCGCTGCACAGCGGCGCCAGCAGAAGGATCGATGTCAAAATGGGGCGCAACAGCATGGCGGGATTATGGACAACTCCGACGACAGCCGGGCCCTCGAAAAGAAAACGCTGCGCAAGGCGCTGATCGATCATCGGCTGGCCCTGCCAGACCGCCAGCAGCGCGTCGAGGCGTTGCAACGGGTGCTGCGGATCTGGCTGGTCGGGCGCCAGGATACGGCCATCGGCGCCTATTGGCCCATCAAGGGTGAGTTCGATCCGCTGCCGGCGCTGCACCGGTGGAAGGAAGATGGCGAACTGACCGATCGGCCTCAGCTGCGCCGCATCGGCCTGCCCGTGGTCAACAAGCTGCACAAGACCATGACCTTCCACGCCTGGTACCCCGGCTGCCCGCTGGAGGAAGACGCCTACGGCATCCCCAAGCCCAAGGACACCGAGCTCATCCATCCCACCTTGCTGTTCGTGGCCTGCGTCGGTTATGCGCCGGGCGGGTACCGGCTGGGCTACGGCGGCGGTTTTTACGACCGCATGCTCGCCTCGCTGCAACCCAGACCCTATACCGTCGGCCTGGCCTTCTCGGGTGGGTTTGTGTCGGATTTCCAGCCCGAGGCTCACGACCTGCCGCTGGACGCCATCCTGAACGAGCACGGCGCGGTCTGGCCGGTCTGAGTCACTCGCTTCCGGTTGGTTTGCATGCGTATGCATGCTGCGGCAGGGCTAGAATCCGCCGGCCTCGGTGAAGGTGGCCAAGCCCTGGCCCCGTCCAGGCCATACAGGGGGTGTCCCTTCATGATCAGCGAGACCGAGAACCTGGCGAACAAGCGCCGCGTGCGCGCCGCCCTGGATGCGCTGGCGGCCTCCACACCCGACACCGTGGGTGCGCGTCTGGCACAGGCCTATCACCCGCAGGCGCAGTGGCGCGGTTCCCATCCCTGGAACGAGTTGCAGGGCGTTGACGCCATCGAACACCAGTTCTGGCGTCCCTTCCTGCATGCGTTTCCGGATCTGGAGCGTCGCGACAGCCTGTTGATTGGCGGCAGCTACGAGGGGCGCGACTATGTCGGAGCCGTGGGCCATCTCGTGGCGCGCTTCCGGCGCGACTGGCAGGGGATTGCCGCCACCGACCAGACTGTTTACTGGCGCTACGGCGAGTTTCACCAGATGCGCGACGGCCTCATCGTCCAGAGCTCCGTGCTGCTCGACGTGCTGGATTTCATCCGTCAGGCTGGCCACTGGCCCCTGGCGCCGAGCCGCGGGACGGAAGGCCGCTGGCCCGGGCCGCTGGCCGGTGACGGCCTTGTGCTCAGTCCGCAGGACCCGGCCGAGTCGGCCACCAGCCTGGCCCTGACGCTCGCGATGCAGGCTTCGCTGGGCACTTATGACGACACCCTGGGACTGGGCCGGCAGGGCTTGCTGGACATGGAACAGCGCAACTACTGGCACCCCAGCATGATGTGGTTCGGCCCGAGTGGCATTGGTACGACGCGTGGTCTGGACGGCTTTGTGGACCAGCACCAGCTGCCGTTCCGAATCGCTTTCCCGCGCGATCCCGGGCGGCCTCAGCCAGCCGGCATGGGCAAGCACGGTGGCAGTCACTATGTGCGCATCGGCGACGGGCGCTTCTCGGCCACGGGCGGTTGGCCCAGCCGGCACATGATGCACCTGGGCGGGGGCTGGCTCGGACTGCCTCCCACTGGGCGCGCCATCACCATGCGGGTCATGGATTTCTACAGCGCCGACCAGGGGCTGATCCGCGAGAACTGGGTGCCGATCGACCTGGTGAACGTGTTGCTGCAGATGGACGTGGATGTGCTGGCGAGGGTGCGCAGCCGGGTCCACGGGGCGCAGCCGGACTGAATCGGATTCGGGAAAACACCCATTTCAAGCGCGTCGTCTTGTCGTAGACTGCATACGTATGCAATTTGTGGCCGGCGTCGCTGCGCTGGCCCTCAACCCGACCCCATCACCATGATCCGTTACCTCAAGCGGGGCAGGGACGCACAGTCCCGTGCCGACGACGATGTGCAGGTGCGAGCCACCGTCGAGCGCATCCTTGGCGACATCGAGCGACGGGGCGATGCCGCCGTGCGCGAGTACAGCCGCCAGTTCGACGGCTGGGACCCGGCCAGCTTCACGCTGTCGCAGGCCGACATCCAGGCGGCCATCCGCAAGCTGTCACCGCGCGAGGTCGATGACATCCGGTTCGCTCAGGCCCAGATCCGCCATTTCGCGCAGGTCCAGCGCGACAGCATGAAAGACGTCGAGGTCGAGACCCTGCCCGGCGTGGTGCTGGGGCATCGGCATATTCCGGTCAACGCGGCCGGTTGCTATGTGCCGGGTGGCAAGTACCCCCTGATCGCCTCGGCCCACATGAGCGTGCTCACCGCCAAGGTCGCCGGGGTTCCCCGCGTGGTCTCCACGGCACCGCCCTACCAGGGCGCACCCCATCCGGCCATCGTGGCCGCCATGCACTTTGCCGGAGCCGACCAGATCCTGGTGC
>VERU01000254.1 GCA_018882485.1 Rhodoferax sp.
GAGCAGACCGTGGCCTGCCTGCGGGCCGGCAAGCACGTGCAGGTGGAGATTCCCCTGGCCGACTCGCTGGCTGGCGCGCAGGAAGTGCTGGCCTGGCAGCAGAAAACCGGCCTGGTGGCCATGTGCGGTCACACCCGGCGCTTCAATCCCAGTCACCAGTACGTGAACCAGAAGATCCGGGCGGGGCAGTTCAACATCCAGCAGATGGATGTGCAGACCTATTTCTTCCGTCGCAGCAACATGAACGCCCTGGGCCAACCCCGCAGCTGGACCGACCATCTGCTGTGGCACCACGCAGCCCACACGGTGGACCTGTTCGCCTACCAGTGCGGCAGCCCCATCGTCAAAGCCAACGCGGTCCAGGGGCCCATCCATCCGACGCTGGGCATTGCCATGGACATGAGCATCCAATTGCAGGCGGCCAATGGCGCGATCTGCACCCTGAGCCTGAGTTTCAACAACGACGGGCCCTTGGGTACTTTCTTCCGCTACATCGGTGACAGCGCAACCTACATCGCCCGTTACGACGATCTGTACACCGGCAAGGAGGAGAAGATCGATGTCAGCCAGGTGGCGGTGAGCCTGAACGGCATCGAACTGCAGGACCGTGAGTTCTTTGCCGCCATTCGCGAGGGCCGCGAGCCAAATGCCAGTGTCACCCAGGTGTTTCCCTGCTACCGGGTGTTGCACGACCTCGAACAGCAGCTGCGCTGAGCGGCGCCGCAGCGGCATGCGAACGGCCTTCGCAAGGCGTGTTCCGCCTCGGTCCGTCCCCCGGCAGCCGGTCAGGTCGGACGGTTGCGCAGCCAGCGCCACAACGGTGGCGCCAGCAGCAGCAGGGCGGCGATGGCCAGCAGGCTGGCCGACAGCGGCCGTGACACGAAGGTGCTCCAGTCACCCTGGCTGATGGTCAGGGCCTGACGCATCGATTGTTCGGCCATGGGCGCCAGAATCAGTCCCACGATCAGCGGCGCCGCCGGGAAGTCGAAGCGCCGCATCACGAACCCGATGAGACCAAAGCCGTACAGCAGGGCGACATTGAACACCGAGTTGCCCGCGCCGTACACCCCGGCGGTGGAAATCACGATGATGCCGGCGTACAGCCAGGGGGGCGGAATGCGCAGCAGCTTGACCCAGAGGCTGACCAGCGGCAGGTTCAGCACCAGCAGGATCACGTTGCCGATGTACAGGCTGGCAATCAGCGTCCAGACCAGACTCCCCTGGGTGCTGAACAGCTGGGGGCCGGTCTGGATACCGTAGCCCTGGAAGGCCGACAGCATGATGGCGGCGGTCGCCGAGGTCGGAATGCCGAGCGTGAGCAGCGGCATCAGCACACCGGCCGCAGCGGCGTTGTTGGCCGCCTCCGGGCCCGCCACCCCCTCGATGGCGCCGTGGCCGAACTCCTCGGGGTGCCTGGAGAGCTTTTTTTCGGTGTAATAGGACAGCAGCGTGGGCAACTCAGCGCCGCCGGCCGGCATGGCGCCGATCGGAAAGCCGTAAAGGGCGCCGCGGATCCAGGCTTTCCAGGAGCGGGCCAGATCGCTGCGGGACAGCCACAGGCTGCCCGACATCTTCATCACTTCACCGGCCTTGGATTCCCGTCCCTGCCAGGCCAGGTACAGCGCTTCGCCCACCGCGAACAGGCCGACCGCCGCGACGGTCACCTCGATGCCGTCCAGCAGTTCCGCCTTGCCGAAGGCGAACCGGGCCTGGCCGGTCTGCAGGTCCACGCCGATCAGACCGAACAGCAGCCCTGCGGCCAGACTCAACAGGCCGCGCAACATGGAATTGCCCAGCACGGCGGATACCGCCACCAGCGACAACACCATCAGGCTGAAGTATTCGGCCGGCCCGAAGGCCAGCGCCGCTTCGACCACCCAGGGCGCGACGAAGGTCAGCGCCAGTGTGCCGATGGTGCCCGCCACGAAACTGCCGATTGCCGCGGTGGCTAGCGCCTGCCCCGCCCGGCCCCGGCGGGCCATCTTGTTGCCCTCGAGGGCGGTGACCACGGAAGCCGATTCACCGGGCGTGTTGAGCAGGATGGAGGTGGTCGACCCCCCGTAGGCGGCGCCGTAGTAGATGCCGGCAAACATCACGAACATGCTGGTGGCCGGAACGTGGTAGGTCAGCGGCAGCAGCAGCGCGATGGTCAGCGCCGGGCCGATGCCCGGAAGGACACCGACCAGGGTGCCGACAAAGCAGCCGATGAAGCCCCACATCAGGGTCACGGGCTGGAGCGCGTTGGCGAAGCCACCCAGCAGGGCGTCGAGGGATTGCATAGACGGGGTTTTCGGAGTGGAGCGCGCCCCGATGCGGGACGTCGCAGGTCAACGGGGCTGGCGAATCGATTGGGGCGTCAACTCTCAACTCAGAAGAGCCAGGGTAGAGCTGGACCCAGGCCCACGCCCAGCACCTGGGCAAACAGCAGCCAGAACCCTGTCGCGACAGCGCCGCAGACCAGCAGCGACCGCCCGGCCAGGGGCGCGTCGAAGGCCTTGGCCACGCCCATGCCGCACAGCGTGCCCGGTACCACGAAGCCCAGGGGGCCGACCAGCCCGACGAACGCCACACCGCCCGCCAGCAACCACGCCATGCGGGCGGTGGCGCCCGGCAGCGGGGTCTGTCCCTCGTCGAGGCTCAGGTCCACCTCGCGGTCGTGCCAGGCCCTCCAGGCGTAGATGGCGGCCAGCACCGCCAGGCTGGCCACCACCGCGGCGGGAAAGACGACCGGCCCCACCGCCTGCTGCATCAGTGGCACCGGGATCACCGTGACCTGCCAGGCCGCCACGGCGGCCATCAGACCGATCAAACCGGCCACGACCCGGGGCGTCATGCCAGCCCCAGCTCCTTCATCAGGACTTCCTTGTCGGCGATGTCCTTGGCCAGATCGCGTTCGAAAGGCCGCTCCGTGAGGAAGGCGGAACTCCACTTGTTCGTGTCCAGTTCCTTAGCCCACGCCGGCGAAGCCACCAGTCGGGTGGCGAAGTCGATCAGCTGGTTGCGCTGAGCATCGGTGATGCCTGGCGCTGCAAAAATTCCTCGCCAGTTGGATTCGCTGACACGCACTCCCAGTTCCAGCAGCGTAGGCACGTTGACGCCAGGGATGCGGCTCTTGCCGGAGACGGCCAGCGCCACCATACGGCCCGCCTTGATCTGTTCCTCGAACTCGGAATAGCCGGAGATGCCGGCCACGACCTGTCCACCGATGATGGCCGCATTGGCGGGGCCGCCGCCGGCAAAGGCCACATAGGCGGCCTGTCGGGGATCTGCGCCCAGGGCCTTGATCAGCATGCCCAGAATCAGGTGGTCCGTACCGCCCGCGCTGCCGCCAGCGACCGACACCGCCTTGGGGTTGGTCTTGATGGCGGCTTCCAGCTCTTTCCAGGTCTTGATCTTGCCGCTGGCGGGCACCACGATGACACCCGCTTCCTCGGTCAGCCGCGCGATGGGGGTAACGTTCTTGATCGTGACGGGGCTCTTGTTGGCGATGCCGGCGCCCACCATCACCGAGCCGCCAACCATCAGCGTGTTGCCTTGGCCCTTTCGCTGGTTCACGAAGCGAGGCAGGCCCACCATACCGCCAGCACCCCCCACGTTCTCGAAAGGCATGTTGCCCACCAGGCCAGCCGCCTTGGCCGCACGCTCGATCGCCCGGGCCGTTCCGTCCCAGCCGCCTCCGGGTGCCGCTGGCACGAACATGTTCAGGGTGTCGAACATGGGTTTGCCCTGGGCCCAGGACGGCAGGCTCAGGCTCAGGCCGGCTGCAGCGCCATAGCCCAGAAAGGTACGCTTGGACAAGGTCATCATGGTCTCCTGTGTCAGAATGAAAAAACAGTTGCAGGTAGCCCCCGCTGGCCCTGCCGATTGTGTCCATGATCCGCCGACTTGTGCTTTCAATCGGCTTTCAATTCGCGTCAGTGAATACCCTGATTCCCCGCGTTCTTCTGGTGGAAGACACCCCCGACATCGCCTTGCCCCTGGCTGCGGCCCTGCGGCAAGGTGGCATGGACGTCGAGTTGTCGGCCAGTGCCGAGGCCGCGATGGTTCGGTTGGCCCCGCAGCATGGGTTTGACGTGGTGGTACTCGACCTGAACCTGCCGGGGCGTGACGGCCTGACCGTGATCGAAGCGTTGCGGCAGCGCGGCGACGACGTGCCCCTGATGGTGCTGACGGCCCGTTCGGCCGTGTCCGACCGGGTGTTGGGTCTGAACCTGGGAGCCGACGATTACGTCTCCAAGCCATTTGAACTGGCCGAGCTTGAGGCGCGACTCCAGGCCCTGTTGCGTCGCCCTGGACGACGCCACGGTCAGGAACTGCGGCTGGGCTCCTTGCACCTTCACCTGGGGACCGGCACGATCCAGCTGGCCGGACGGGCACTGGCCCTCACGCCCCGTGAGACGGCTGTCCTGCGGGTTTTGTTGCAGTCCGCCCAGCGCACGGTGGCCAAGGATCGGCTGCACCGTGAGGTCTTTGGTGATGAGGATGCCGGATTGGACGCGGTGGAAGTGCTGGTATTTCGCCTGCGTCGCAAGCTGGACGCGCTGGCTGCGGGGGTGTTCATCGTGACCTTGCGCGGCATGGGATACATGCTGACCGACGTACCGGCCGGTCGCGACGCAGGGCCTGCCCATTGAGGTGGGGGC
>VERU01000255.1 GCA_018882485.1 Rhodoferax sp.
CCGTTGTTCGAGCGCAGTGTGCGCGGTGTGCAGGCCACCGCGGAAGGCAAGGCCTTGCTACCCCGAGCGCGCGCCATTCGGACGCAGTTGCGGCAAGCCGACGAAGACATTCGGCAACTGCGTGGCGCACGCGAAGGCAAGCTGTCGGTGGCCCTGTCGCACTTCGCCATCATTGCCCTGTTGCCCCGAGTGATCGGGCCGTTCCGCAAGCGATGGCCCGGGGTTCAGATCGCCTTCGTTCCCCCCACCTTCGCGCTGGAGGGGCTGCGCGAGGGCCAGCCGGACTTTGCCGTCATGTCCATGCCCTCGCGCAAACTGGGCAGTGACTATGTGGCACGCCCCCTGTATGCCACCCAAGTGGCACTCGTGGCCCGCCCCGAACATCCGCTGCTCAAGGCAAACAGCCTGCCGCAGTTGACCAAGGCCGAATGGGTGTTGCCAAGTCTGGACAGCTCCGTGACACGAGGTTTGGCGAAATCCTTTCGGTCCGCACGCCTGCCTCCACTGTCATGCGCCATGACATGCCAGACCTTGACGGGGCTGGAGACGCTGGTTCGGGAGACGGATTTGCTCGGAGCCATGCCTCTGGAGGTCTATGAAGCGCGCAAATCGGCCAGCGGCTTGAAGCGTATTCCTTTGCGGGAGCCGATCGAATGCCCTCGGGTTGCACTCCTGCGGTGGGCAGACGGCAAACCAACGGCGGCTGCCGCGGATATGGAACTGGCCTTTCTTCAAGCCGCGCACGCACTGGCTACCCAGAACCTGCGCGGGTCAGGAACTTCCATTGCGCCGTAGGGCCAGCTTTTCAGCTCGGGGCTCATTCCAGGGGGTGCGGCTCAGCCGGGACAAATGAACGACCATCGGCTGACCAGGGCGAACGCTCCATCCCACACGATGGCTGATGCGTACAGAGGGTTCAAACCGAAAAATCTTCCCTGGGTTCAGGATGGTGTGCGGGGTACAGTAATGACCATGCCCAGTGCGATGATCGATCAGGCTGCCCGATCCCCCAGCCCACCGGTGCGCCGACGCATCGGATTGCTGGGCCATGGGCGCATTGGTGGCGCAGTGGCCCGCGCGGTTGCTTCCGGACGGGCCGGCGCCTGGGAGGTGGCGGCCATTCTGAGCCGTGGTGGCTCTGGCATCGCGGGGGCACCTCACCATGCGGATCCGGAGCGATTTTTCGCCGTGCCGGTCGACCTATATCTGGAGTGTGCCGGACCACAGGCGCTGGCTCGATACGGTGCCATTGCGCTGGAGCGTGCCGATGTGTGGAGCGTCAGCGGCGTTGCCCTGATCGATGATGCCCTGCGTGCCCGCCTGCAGATCGCAGGGGAGCGGTTCGGGCATCGTTTGCGCCTGGTGGCTGGTGCGGCAGGCGGCCTTGATGCGGTGCAGGCTCTGGCCTTGGATCCGGAGTTGGAACTCCAGGTGGGTATCGTGGCGCCCGAGCGCTGTCCGTCGTTCGCGGCCAGTGTTCGGGAAGCCGCCCGACGGCTCCCGAACGGGGTGAATCTGGCCGTGGCTGCGGCCCTGGCGGGTCCGGGGCCGGACCGCACCCGGGTGGAGATCATCGCCGACCCCGACCCGATGAACCACGCCATCCATGTGCAGGCACGCAGTGCCCTGGGCCGGTTTGATTCCCAACTGCGGCCATTGACCGACACCACCCGCGATCGGCATGTGGTCGCCGCGTCGCTGCTCGCGGCGTTGCGACAAGCCGATCAGGTGATCTGGGTCGGTTGAGCGCTGCCGCGTTGCGCAGCCTCGGGTCTCAGGCCTTGGCGCTGCCGTGGCCCATCACAAGCCGGCCTGTCGTTGCACCTCCCGGGCCAGCACGCCCTGAGGGTCGGAGAGCTCGTCCAGCAGCGAGAAATGGTGGTGGCCGGGCAGGTCGATGACCCGCGGCGTGGCGCCCGTTCGTTCGCCCCAGGCCGCGCAGAAGTGCTCCTGGTGCCAGTGGAACTGTTCGCTTTCGCGGCCGCCCACGGCCACGGTGAGCGCGCCACGGGCATGCTGAAGATGCTGCGCCGGGGACAGTGCCGCCGCTTCGGCCTCGTCCATGCGCAGGTGGGCATTCACGTAGCACAGCCGGATCGGCTCCAATTCATACAAGCCGCTGAGCGCCATCCCGGCTTTGATCATGTCAGGCGGCCGCCCCGGAGCGAACGAGGGCCAGTCGGTGGTCATCGCGCTGGCCACCAGATGGCCACCCGCGGAGTGGCCCGAGATCGTCACGCGATCCGGGTCACCACCCCAGGTATGCGCATTCGCATGCACATGCGCGATGCCCGCCCGCACCTGCCGCACGAGCTCGGTCATCGACACGGTGGGACACAGCGCATAGTTCAGGACGACCGCGATGAAGCCAGCCGGAACCAGTCCTTTTGCGACGAAGGAGAATTCCTTGCTGGTCATCGAGTACCAGTAGCCGCCGTGGATGAAGATGTGCACCGGCGCCCTCCTGGCGGGTGACAGGAACACATCGTAGGTTTCGTCCCGGCTCGGGCCGAAGGGCACGTCCAGCAGGCCGTCGCAGGACGCCCGCCATGCGGCGCTTTCGGCACGCCAGCGGGCCAGGTACTCCTCCGGGTTCCGGATGCGGGTGCCGCTGGCCTTGTACTGGTCGTCGTGCGCGGCCTGATCGTAGCCGTGCCAGATCGGATCGCCCATGATTGCGCTCCTGATCAGGTGCCGGTCTTGGATTTGATGTCCGCGATATCCTGAGCGGTCACATTCTTTTTCTGCACATAGGCCTTGTTTTCGACCTGCCAGCCGACAAAGGGCGTCGTGACGTCACCGAACTTGTCGTGCATCATCGCGCCAGACGCACCCACGTACCGGATGCGTTTGCCCTCCGCCAGCAACTGCACCGCTTTTTTGAAGTCCTCCGGCGTGGCGGCGATCGGTGTGCCGTTCGGATCGGTCACCTTGTTCATGGCCGCGGCGATGGCTTTGCCGCTTTTGTAGTCCTTGGCCGCCATCATTGCCAGTGAGATCAGTGCGGCAGCGTCGTAGCCGGTGTCACGGCCTGGCCCCACGCCCTTGCCGGCTTCCAGGTTGTAGCGCTTCTCATAGGCCTGGTAGAACACCGAGCGGCTGTTGGGCTGTGGCGCACCGGGTGTGACGAACCAGGCGTCCTTCAGGTATTGCTCGCCGATCTGTTCGATCAGTTTGGCGTCGTTCATGCCCAGCGGGAACAGGAACTTCGTCGTGCCGCCCAGCGAGATCCAGTCGCGCAGGATCTTGCTGCCATCGATCACGGTGGCTGCGATGAACGCGCTCTGGGGTTTGGCTTCCAGGGCCTTGTTCACCTCGGCACGGTAGCTGGACTGTTCCGCGTTGTAGGCCACCTGCGACACGATCGTGCCACCCAGCGCCTTGAAGGTGGCCGCAAACTGCTTGGACAGGTTGTTGCCCCAGTCGTTGTTGAGATGCACGATGGCGATGCTGCGGTTGCCGGCGTCCCAGGCGAGCTTGGCGATGGCAACGGCCTGCAGTGCATCGGATGGTTGCACGCGGTAGAACAGCCCATTGAGCTTGCCCTCCCGCGCCATGTCGCTGAAGGTGGGCGAGGAAGAGGCGGATGGCACCATCAACACGCCCTTTTCGACGGTCACGGACGACAGGATCGGGCCGGTGACGCCGGAACTGATGGGGCCGACGATGGCGGGCACCCCGTCCACATCGACCAGGCGCCGCGCCGCGTCCACACCCACCGAGGGCTGCGTCTGGTCGTCGCGCACGATGTATTCCAGCTTGGTGCAGTCGCCCACTTTCCAGCCCGCAGCGGTCATGTGCTCGATGGCCAGGGCTGCGGCGTTGCTGATCGGCGGGCCGAAGGTGGCGTAGGAGCCTGTCAGGGACAGGGTGGCGCCGATTTTGGCCGGGCACGCCAGTGCGGGGAGGGACATCGCGAGGCCCGCAATGCCAGCGCAGAATACTCCGGTGAACTTGACCATCTGAACTCTCCTGTTGAAAAAAGGCGAACGGTAACGGGGGGTGGAAGTCTGAGGCGCTTGTTGGATGGCTGGCCGCTGCCTCAGGGTGTCCCTGGCCAGGGTTTGTCTTCGAGTGAATTCTGATTGTGGCGCATGATGCTGCCGTGCCGACCGGTGCGGTCGTTTTCCAGCTCGTAGCAATCACCCAGTGGGCCGACTCGGCGATCACAGATGGCTGCCAGCGACGCGCGGTCCGAGTCGGTGAGCGAGATGTCGAATACTTTCTGGTTGGGCGCCAGGTGGCGCGTGGATGTGGCACCCACGATGCAGCCCGCCACGCCGGGCTGGTCCAGCGTCCAGCGCAGGGCGACCTCGCCCACGCCCACGCCCAGTCGCTCGCCGATGTCACGCAGTGCAACCAGCAGCTCCTGGAACAGTGCCCAGCCGCCAAAGTCCTCGATGATCAGCTTGTACTTCTTGAGCGAACGGTTGGCAAACGGGTCGGTCGCCTCCGGCTGGCCGATCCAATCGGCGGACAGGAAGCCGCCCAGCAGATGACCATAGGTCAGCACCGCGATGCCCTTGTCGCGGCAGTAGGGCAGTTGCAGGCGCTCGGAGCGTCTGTCCACCAGCGAGTACTGCAGCTGGTTGACGACGACGGGCACACCCGCATCCACCAGCTGCTGCAGCTGCGGCG
>VERU01000640.1 GCA_018882485.1 Rhodoferax sp.
CTGCCTGGACTCGTCGGGCACCAGCCACAGCCGTCCCAGATCGATCAGACCCCAGATCGCCAGACCGATGCACTGCGAGTGCACCAGGTTCCAGCCGAAGCCGCCCAGCGGTCTGTCGGCAGGGGCCGAGGCGAGCGTCAGGGCCAGCGCGATCACCGTGTTCAGGCTCGCCGAGGCCAGCAGCCAGCGCCAGCCGCGCAGGAAACGGCCGCTGCGGCCGGGTGCGGGGTCGGGCGCGACGGGCGCCCGGATGCGGTTCAGGGAATTCCTCATGGGGCGGGATGCCGGACTCAGACCCAGCCCAGCCACTGGCCCCAGATCAGGCGGCCCAGGTAGCGCCCGGGCAGCAGCGTGAAGGCGCCGGCGATCACGCAGGAGCCCAGGTACAGCGCCTGCATGGTCTTGCGGTGGTTGGCGAGGTCGCGCCGCGCCAGATAGACAAAGGCCATGGTGATGGAAAACAGGGTGTAGGGGACCAGCAGGTGGATGGGTGTGTAGCCGGCGATGTTGGGCAGCCCGTGGTCCCGGATGAACACCGACGAGACGGCGGCCAGCACCATCAGCGTGACCCAGGCGTAGCCGAAGGCGCGGTGCAACCGGGGGCGCTGCACGGCGCCCCGGCGCGCCCAGAGCGCTACCGGTCCGGTGGCGACCGCACCCAGTGCGGCGGTCATGTGAACGGCGATGATGGGATTCATGTCCATGGTGAGCTTTCCTCAGGTCAGGGTGTCGGGTGGGGCGCACAGGTCTTGCGCATGGACCGGATCATGCGCTGCGCCCCGCCGCAGCGCCAGCCGGTTGCGACGAAACGCGTCCAGCCCGTCGCCAGGTGCAGCCGGCCGGCGCCAGACGCCATCCGGTCGCCGCCCGGCCCCGCAGCGGGCGGTGCATCCCGGTGCGCCGCTCACCTTTGCCACAACCTTTGCCGTAACTTTACCCGCAGGCCTGCGCCCGCTCCGGGCGGGGACAGGGGGGCTGCCTACAATGAACCGATGAAAACGACGCTCTGGACATCGGGGCGCTGGTGGCTGGCGCTGGCCGTGCTGGGCGGCCTGGCCGCCGGCGGCTACGGCTGGTGGACCCAGCGGCAGGCGCAGGCGGTGGTGCAG
>VERU01000256.1 GCA_018882485.1 Rhodoferax sp.
CTTGAGGGTCCGGTGCTGCAGCAACGGACCCTCAAGACCCTGACCCGCGCCGTCGGCGTGGGCCTGCACAGCGGACAGCGGGTGGAGCTCACCCTGCGGCCGGCCGCGCCCGATACCGGCATCGTGTTCCGTCGGGTCGATTTGCCCGATCCGGTGGATATTGCGGTGTCGGCACTGGCGGTGACGGACACCCGCATGGCCAGCACCCTGTCGAGCGGCGGGGCCAAGGTGCACACGGTGGAGCACCTCATGTCGGCCTGCGCCGGACTGGGGGTGGACAATCTGGTGGTGGACATCACCGCCGAGGAAGTGCCCATCCTGGACGGATCGGCGGCGTCGTTCGTGTTCCTGCTGCAGAGCGCCGGCATCGTGCTGCAGCCGGCGCCCCGGCGCTTCGTGCGGCTGTTGCGCCCGGTGGAGGTGCGAGAAGGCTCAGGTCCCACCGAGAAATGGGCCCGGCTGGATCCTCACCCGGGCTATCGCCTGAGCTTCGAGATCGATTTCGATCACCCGGCGGTGGACGCGACCGGTCAGCGCGTGGTGTTTGACATGGGGAGCGGCTCCTACGCGCGAGACATCGCCCGGGCCCGGACCTTCGGTTTCACCCGCGATGTGGAGGCGATGCGTGCCAACGGGCTGGCTTTGGGCGGTGGATTGGACAACGCGATCGTGATGGACGATTACCGCGTGCTCAATGCCGGGGGGCTGCGCTACGACGACGAATTCGTCAAGCACAAGATCCTCGATGCCATTGGCGATCTGTACCTGTTGGGCCGACCGCTGCTGGCGGCCTACAGTGCGCGGCGCTCGGGCCATGCGCTGAACAACCGGCTGCTGCGCGAACTGCTGAGCCGCACCGATGCCTGGGAGACCGTCACCTTCGAGGATGCGTCGCTGGCGCCGGTGGGTTTTGCGCAGCTGGCGCCCGCCTGGTGAACCGAACCGGAGCCCATGATGTTGCTGTTTCGCTGGCTGATCCTGCTGCTGCTGCTGGGGGCCGCCGTGTCGTTCGCTTTCTACGCGGCCACCGGCGAGCCCCGCTATCGGCGCTGGGGTGCGCTGGTGCTCAAGTGGACGCTGATCGCGGCCTTCGGCTTTTTTGCCGTGCTGGTGCTCGAGCGCATCGCCTAGCGCCGCCGGCCTGCCCGGTAACTGCTGCGCCCGGCGGTTGCAGCGGCAGCCTGGGCCAGCCGGGCGCTGGCCTGGCCCACATGGGCGTGGGTGATGGCCAGGCCCAGCGCGTCGGCGGCGTCCGGCCCGGGTGTTCCGGGCAGATTCAGCAGGCGGCGCACCATCTCCTGAACCTGGGTCTTGGCGGCCCGGCCGTGGCCGGCCACGGCCTGCTTCATCTGCAGCGCGGTGTATTCCGCCACCGGCAGGTCGCGCGCGACCAGTGCCGTCACGCAGGCCCCCCGGGCCTGTCCCAGCAACAGGGTGGACTGGGGGTTGACGTTGACGAACACGATCTCGACCGAGGCGTGGTCGGGCTGGTAGCGCCGCAGCACCTCGCCGATGCCGTCGTACAGCACCCGCAGCCGCTGAGGCAGGCCCTGGTGGGCCAGCTGTGTGGTGCTGATGGTGCCGCTGGCCACGTAGTGCAGCGCGGCGCCCTCGGCGTCAATCACGCCGAAGCCCGTGGTGCGCAGGCCGGGGTCGATGCCGAGGATGCGCATGGCGTTCAGGGCAGCCGGGCGTCCGGCATGCGGGCCACGATGGTGCTTGCGCGTTCGGCCAGGTAGCCCGACTGCGGCATTTTCTCGAAGGTGCGCGGGCGCGGCAGCATGACGGCCAGCCGCGCCGCCTCGTAGGCGCTCAGCCGGGCGGCGGGCTTGCGGAAGTAGTGCTGGGCCGCCGCTTCGGCGCCGAACACGCCTTCGCCCCATTCCACGCTGTTGAGGTAGATCTCCAGGATGCGCCGCTTGTCCAGCAGCAGTTCCAGCGCCAGCGTGAGCAGCAGTTCCTGCCCCTTGCGCAGCAGGGTGCGCTCGCCCGACAGAAACAGGTTCTTGGCGAGCTGCTGGGTGATGGTGGAGCCGCCCACCACCTTGGCCTGGCGGGCGGGCCGTCCAGGTGCGACGGGGCCGACTCGGGCGGCCCGGGCCTCGGCTCGGGCATTTTTCTCCCAGGCTTTTTCGAGTGCGTCCCAGTCCACACCGTCGTGGGCGCTGAAACGGTCGTCCTCGCTGGCGATGACCGCCCGTTTCAGGTGGTCCGAGATGCGGTCGTAGTCCACCCATTGCTGGCGCCAGCGCAGCGCCGCGGGACCGGTCCAGAGCCGCCAGGCCTCGGACCGCTGGAAGGCGGTGGACTGCGGGTCGATCACCACCATGGCCGCGATGCGGGCGACAAAATACAGCTGCAGGGCCAGGCCGGCCAGCAACACCAGCATCAACCAGCGCAGCAGCGGCTTCATGGGGGCGTTCGGGGCGGGGTTTGCATGGGGTGCCAGTGTTCCACAAACCGGGGGCTCATTGGCCGCTCAGCCGGGTCTCCAGGGTCTGCTCGCGGGTGAAGCGAAAACGCGAGACCACCAGAATCTGGTCGGCCTGGCGTCGCATCGCCGCATTGAACGTGCCGAAGGGCCCGGCGCTGCGGGCGATGGCTTCGGCCCGGCGGTCCAGCACGCGGTTGCCGGAGCTGTGCACCACTTCGGTGGCCAGTACCCGCCCGTCGTGGTTCACGGTCACGATCATGGTCAGCTCGCCGTAGAGCTTGCGCGCCCCGTCCTGCGGGAAATGGGTGGTGCCCTGGTTTTCGATGGCGCGGCGCAACTGGTCGTAGTACACGGCGTACACCGCTTCCCGGGTGGCTGGGCTGATGTAGCGTCGCTTCGGGCGGGCGTTTTCCTCCTGGATGCGGCGTTCGATTTCGGCCAGCAGCCGCACCAGCTGGCGCCGCCGCTCCTCCCGCTGGGCCTCCTCGGGTGAGGTACCGGCGCGGGCGTTGTCGGGCGGGGGCAGGGCCGCGAGCTGGCTGCGCACCTGGGCCAGCAGCAGCTCCTGCTGCTGCTGCAGTTCGCGGACCCGTTGCTGGGCCGTTTCCTGGGTGTCGTCGCCGGCCTGGCTGAGCGCCGAGGGCGTCAGCGGACTGGTGGCCCGGCCTTGCGCCGCGTCGCCACCTCCGGCCATGGCGGCCTGGGCAATGGCCTGCGGCCGGGCTGGCCTTTCCTGGGTACGGGCATTGACCAGCACCACCTCCAGCGGCGCGTCCTGGAACACCCGGTTGAAGGCCTGGGGATCCACCAGCCGCAGGGTCAGCAGGACGGCGTGCACCCCCAGCGATGCCATGAGCGCCACCTGCAGCGCACTGGGGCGGGGCAGGTTCACGTCGGCGCAGGCTCGCCTGCCGGGCTGGCGGCGTCGTGGTCGCCGAGATCGAGCGCGATGGCGATCGGGCCCGCCGTGGCGTCCTCGTCCTCGTCGGCGTCGGGGGTTTCAGGGGCGGCGGCGACGCCCTCGCCGGTGTCGAGCCGGCTCACCAGCGCAGCGGCCACGTCGAGGGTGATCAGGTCGATCGCACCCAGCCGCAGCAGCAGCCGCGCGCCGCGCGGGAGCCCGCCGGCTCCGGCCACCGGCAGCACCAGGGGCAGGCTGTCGCAGCGGGCCAGTCCGTCCTTGATCAGGGTGGCGGTCAGTTCCGTCGTTTGCTGCTGCTGCAGGAATTTCAGGGTCCAGTAGCGTTCCAGGGTGGCCTGGCAGGCGTTGTAGGCGGCGTGAGCGGCATCGAAGGCCGACACGATGGCGTACAGGTCGGTGTCGCGCGCCTTGAAGGGGGCCGCCAGCGCGGCGGTGCGACCGTGGCGGGCGCAGGCGATGATCTGCCACTGGTTGACCAGGTCCACGTAGCGGCGCAGCGGCGAGGTGCTCCAGGCGTAGCTGCGCACACCGATGCCGGCGTGGGGCAGCGGTTTGGTGCCCATGCGCACCTTGACGCCCGGCAGCAGCGAGGCCTGGCTGCGGTAGATGGCCGGCACGCCCAGCTCCGCCATCCAGCCGCCCCAGTGGCTGTTGGCCAGGATCATGGCCTCGGCCACGATCAGGTCCAGCGGCGCACCCCGCGAGCGGGTGGTGATCTGCACCGGCTCGTCGCCCTGCGGTTCGCCGCTGGCATCGCCCGTCAGGCGGAAGGTGTAGTCGGGTCGGCTGAAGGTCTCCGGCTTGCCCCGGATCTGCTCGCGCGCGGCCTTCAGGTGTTGCGCCAGTCGATACAAAAAAGAGAGCAAGGGACGCTTGCCCAGCAAGGCTTGGGGCTCGTTTTCATGGGTGAAATCGGGATCTTGCAGCCAGCGTTCCGTGACCACCGCATCGAGCTGGTCGTGCCGCAGGTTGGACTGGATGGGTACCCGCTCCAGCCGGGTTTCGTGGCCCACCACCTCCAGCGTCGCCTCGTCCAGCGCGACGTACAGCGACACGGCCGGGCAGTCGCGTCCCTCTAGCAGGGTGTAGCGCTGCACCACCGCATCGGGCAGCATGGTGACCTTGTGCCCCGGCGTGTAGACGGTGGAGAGTCGCTCTCGCCCGAGCCGGTCTACCGGACTGCCCGGCTGCACCGCCAGGGCCGGCGCCGCAATGTGGATGCCCACGGTGACCCGGCCGCTGCCCAGCCCCTGCAC
>VERU01000257.1 GCA_018882485.1 Rhodoferax sp.
CGGTGGGGCATACCCGAGCCCGATCCGGCCCGCTGCCCCGAGGTCGAGCCCGGCGGCATCGATCTGGTGCTGGTGCCCGGGGTAGGTTTCGATCTGGCAGGCAACCGATTGGGCTACGGGGCGGGCTTTTACGACCGGCTGTTCGAACGCCTGCCGGTGTCTGCGCTTCGGATCGCCTGCGCCTACGACGCCATGGTCTGCCCGGCCATCCCGTGCGAGCCCCACGATCAGCGGATGGATCTGCTGGTGACCGAGACGCGGACCGTGGCCTGCGCGGCCCCGCCGCCGGCCTGACCCGGGCGGGACGCCCCAGGAATGGATTGGCCTGCCACGTTCGCATCGAGGCGTACGGTCACTTGATGGCCCTGGAGCAGCCCGATGAGCTCGCCGGGTGCTGGGTGACAGGGTGCTGGCCGGCTCAATCCGGTGGCCGTCCATCCGGCCCGACAACGACAACCCGTTTCTGGTTGGTCTCCAGGCCTCGAACGCCCGACAGCAAGGCGGTATCGGGTGCGGCGTGGCAACTGGGGTTAGGATCCCGTTCATGATGCCTCGGCGCGCGTTGTCCGCCAAGTTTTTCGCCATCGGGCTGGCACTGCTGCTGCTGGCCCTGCTGTCAATCGGCTTGACGATGTGGGTGACGCGCCAGCTCGACGGTGGGGCGGCGGCCGTCAACGAGGCCGGACGGCTGCGCATGCAGGCCTGGCGCCTGACCAGTGCTGTTGGCGGCGGCCGCACACCGCAGGAGGTGGCTGAGCTGGTGAAGCTGTTCGATGGCACCATGCTGCTGCTGCGCGATGGTGATCTGCAGCGCCCGCTGGCGGTGCCCTGGAATGCGCAGACCCGGGCCCGTTTCGAGGCTTTGCAGCAAGGCTGGCAGGTTCTGCGCCCCGCGTGGCAGGCTCGGGTTGCGCCGCCGGTGGCCGAGCTCACCGCGCAGGTGGACGGATTCGTGGCGCAGGTGGATGGACTGGTTCAGTCTATCGAGGAGACTTTGGCGCGCCTGACTGCCGTGCTCAATCTCTTCCAGTTCGTGATGATGGTGCTGGCGGTTGCGGCTGCGGTGCTGATGATGTATGTGGGTTACCTCTTCGTGATCCAGCCGTTGCAGCGGATCCAGCAGGGCCTGCGGCAGGTGCAGCAGGGCGATTTTGCGGTTCGGCTGGCGTCCGACTCGGCCGATGAATTCGGCGATCTGGCTGCGGGCTTCAATCACATGACGGCCACCCTGCAGGAGCTCTACGGAAGTCTGGAGCGCAAGGTGCGCGAGAAGACGCGTGATCTGGAAGCCGAGCGCCAACGCCTCTCGGCCCTGTACGAGGTCAGCAATTTCCTGGTCCAGGCGCACACGCTGGAGGCCCTGGCTCAGGGCTTTGCCCAGAAGATGCGCCGGGTGAGCGAGGCCGATGCGGTGGCTGTGCGCTGGTCGGACGAGGGCACCCAGCGCTACCTGATGCTGGCCAGCGACTGCCTGCCCGAAGAACTGGTGCGGGAGGAGCGCTGTCTGGAGGCGGGGCTGTGTGCCTGCGGTCAGCCGCAGGCCACGGCACACACCCGGGTCGTACCGATCATCTCGGTCGACGAGCAGCGTCTGGGCAACTGCGCCCGAGCCGGATACGACACGCTGGTCAGCATTCCGATCCGTCTGCAGCAACGGGTGCTGGGTGAGGTCGACCTGTTCTACCGGACCCGACGCAGTCTGCGGACCGAGGATCGGGATCTGTACGACGCGCTGAACGGGCATCTGGCCAATGCGGTGGAGAACCTGCGCTCGCAGGCGCTGGTGCGCGAGGCTGCGGTCAGCCAGGAGCGCACGTTGCTGGCGCGGGAGCTGCATGATTCGATCGCGCAGTCGCTCTCCTTTCTGAAGATCCAGGTGAATCTGCTGCGCCAGGCCGTGGAGCGGCAGGATGCGGCCCAGCTGGCGCGGGTACTCGACGAGATGGACGCCGGCGTTCGGGAAAGCACCCAGGATGTGCGGGAGCTGCTGCTGCATTTCCGGACCCGGACCGACAACGATGACATCGAGCAGGCCCTGCGAACCACGCTGAGAAAGTTCGAACACCAGAGCGGCCTGCGCGCGCAGCTGTCGTTCCATGGACATGGAGTCGGCCTGCCGCAGGACGTCCAGTTGCAGGTGCTGCATGTGGTGCAGGAGGCCCTGTCCAACGTGCGCAAGCATGCGCGGGCCACCGAAGTTCAGCTCGATGTGTTTCGCGATCCGCACTGGGTGTTCCGGGTACGTGACAACGGCCGCGGCTTCGAGCCGGGCGCGGGTCTGCCGGATGAAACCCATGTGGGATTGCAGATCATGCGCGAGCGTGCCCAACGCATCGGCGCCAGGGTGGACGTGGTGTCCACGCCGGGGCACGGTACCGAAGTCTGCGTTGCCCTGAAGGACTGAGGCCTTGTCATGACGCCCGATCATGTGATCCGTCTCCTCGTGGTGGATGACCACAACCTGTTCCGGCGAGGACTGGTGGCCCTGCTGTCACAGGATGCGAGGATGACGGTCGTGGGCGAAGCAGCCGATGCCACCGAGGCGCAGGTGGCGACACGTCGCCTGCAGCCCGATGTCATCCTGCTCGACCATCATATGCCGGGCGTGCAGGGAGTGGATGCGATTCAGGATCTGCGCCAGATTGCGCCAGCGGCCCGCATTCTGATGCTGACCGTCAGCGAGGATGAGCGTGACCTGGCCGCTGGTCTGCGCGCCGGCGCCGACGGATACCTGCTCAAGACCATCCATACCGAGGCGTTGTGTGAATCGATCTGCCGGGTCTGGGAGGGCGATTCCGTGGTCAGTCCCGAGATGATGAGCAAGCTGGTGGGCTTGCTGCGCGCGCCGGAACCCTCGGGTGGCGTCGCGGCCGTCGTGCCGGTGACCACCGCCGCCACGCCCCTCGAAGATCCGATTCACAGCCTGTCCCCGCGCGAGATCGATATCCTGCGCCGGATCGTGCGGGGTGACAGCAACAAGCACATCGCCCGCGATCTGGACATTGCCGAGACCACCGTGAAGATCCACGTGCAGCACATCCTGCGCAAGCTGGGCCTGAACAACCGCGTGCATGCGGCGGTCTACGCCAGCGAACGCGGACTCGTGCCGCCCTGAGGGCGGCGGTGCTTCAGGTCAGGCCGCGGCGCCGGGCCATGGACTGGCCCAGGGTTTTCAGCGCCTCGGTCGGGAGAATCCGCTCGGCCAGCGGCAGCAGGATAGCGTCCTCGCGGCCGATGTGCGACCGGTACGCCTGCCGGAATGCATCCACCTGCCGGCTGTCCAGCACCAGCACCTGCGCGTCGGCGATCCGCTGCAGCGGATCGCGCAGCACCTGCCACTGCTGCTCCAGCAGGCGGTGTTCGCGCACCAGCGATTCCGTCAGGGTTCCGACGGCGTCTCGCTCCCGCGGCAAGGCGTGGGCCAGCAAAGCAGGAAAGAGGTCCTGTTCCTCATCGGCGTGGTGGTGCACCGCAGCGGTGTCGAAGTAGCGCAGGACTGCGCGGGAGGCTTCCTGGGCCACAGCGTCGCTGCCGTAGTCCGCCAGATGGGACGGCAGCCGACCCAGGGTGTCGCACTGCCGTTCGACCCGCCGGTGACAGGCCCCCAGCAGGGCCAGCGGCTGCCCGGGGCCGGCGGCCGGGCTGTGAAAGCCGGGCAGATCGCGTCGGGAGTCCATGGCACCTGATCATAGGCAGCTTCCAAGGTCTGCGGCAGGGAGTACTACTTCCGGACGATGGCATGGGGTGCGGGATCCTCCTTGTGCATCGGGGTGGCTGTGCCAACGGCGGATGGCGGGCTGGTGTCGCAACGGGCACAGTGCGGGGACTGTTTTCTGATGGAGCGCAGCGGTGAATACCGACCTTCGACACAAACGCCAGGCCTGGTCCGTGCTGATCGTGAGCACCTGGGCTTTCACGGTCTGCTTCATGGTCTGGATGATGTTCGGCGTCATCGGCATTCCGATCAAGAAGATGCTCAATCTCAATGCCACGCAGTTCGGGCTGCTCACGGCCATGCCGGTGCTCACGGGATCCCTGGTCCGGGTTCCGCTGGGCGTCTGGACCGACCGCTACGGAGGACGGCTGGTGATGACGGCCTTGATGGCCAGCACCGTGCCGGCCATCTGGCTGATGGCCTATGCCACGGCCTACTGGCATTTTCTGGTCATCGGCATGTTCGTCGGTCTGGCTGGCGGCTCCTTCTCGGTGGGCACGCCCTACGTGGCCCGCTGGTTCCCGAGAAACCAGCAGGGCATGGCGATGGGCATCTACGGGGCCGGCAACTCCGGGTCGGCCGTGAACAAGTTTGTCGCGCCGGTGATCGTGGTCGCGTTCGGCTGGACCGCCGTGCCGCAGGTCTATGCGGCCATCATGGCCGGGTCGGCGCTGCTGTTCTGGATGTTCTCGCACAGCGACCCGTCGCACCGGGTCGATAGCCGCCAGAGTCTGGGCGAGCAGTTGCGGGCCCTGCGCGATCCCCGGGTACTGAAATATTGCCAGTACTACAGCATCGTGTTTGGCGGCTATGTGGCCCTGGCGCTGTGGATGGTGCAGTACTACGTCGGCGAGTACGGCCTGTCCATCACCACCGC
>VERU01000258.1 GCA_018882485.1 Rhodoferax sp.
GCCCTGCACCGCTCGCTCATTGGCCGCAGCGCCACGAACCGCCACGAGCCGGGCGGTGTAATCCTGCGCGGCATGGTGCAGGATCTGATCGGTATCACCTTCCTCGACCTCGCGTCCATGACGCAGCACCTTGATCCGATCGGCAACCTGAGCCACAACGGCCAGATCATGGGTGATGTAGAGCGCTGCAGTCTGGTACTGCTGGATCAAGGACTTCAGAAGTATCAACACCTCGATCTGGGTGGTGACATCCAAAGCCGTTGTCGGCTCGTCCAATACCAACACATCCGGCCTGCAGGACATGGCCATGGCCGCCATGGCCCGCTGGAGCTGTCCACCGGAGGCCTGGTGCGGGTATCGCAGCCCAAAGGTCGCCGGGTCGGGCAAATCCAGTGCGGTAAACAGCTGGATCGCCCAGGCTTCGGCCTCGGCCCGGGTCATCAACCCATGGATCAGCGGTGCCTCGCAAACCTGGTCCATGAGTGTGTGAGCGGGGTTGAAGGCCGCGGCTGCCGACTGCGCGATGTAGGCGATCCGCTTGCCTCGGACGCCGCGCCGGCCCTCGGCGTCGAGGGCGCGGATATTGATACCGCCCAAACGGATCTCACCCGCAGCGATGTGCACCCCGGCCCGTGCATAGGCCATGCTGGCCAGTCCAATGGACGACTTCCCGGCACCGCTTTCACCAATCAGTCCCAGTACCTCGCCCTTGCGCAGTCGCAATCCCACGTTGTCGACGATCAGGCTGCCGGCAACGCTCTCCAGCCGAAGCCCCTGGATATGCAGGATGTCGTCCGACGGTACGGTCTGCTGTTCCATCACAGTTCAGCCTGAGCGCCAGACGGGCGCGCGTCGATGGACAACATCCAGTCCACGACCAGGTTGACGGCTACCGTCAACAGAGAAATGGTGGCTGCCGGGTAGATGGGGGCCATCATCCCGAAATTGATGGCATCCGCGTTCTCGCGAACCATTCCGCCAAGGTCCGCGTAGGGCGGCTGTATGCCCAGCCCCAGAAACGACAAACCGGCGATGAACAGGAAATTGAAGCAGAAGCGCAAACCGAACTCGGAGATCAATGGAGCCCAGGCATTCGGCAGAATTTCACGCCGGATGATCCACCATAGGCCTTCCCCTCGAAGCCGGGCAGCCTCTACATACTCCATGACCGACAGGTTCATGCCCAGGGCCCTGGCCAGCCGGAACACACGGGTTGAGTCGAGTACCGCAATCGTCAGAATGAGAACGGGAATGCTGGAGCCGAACACACCCAAAATGATCAACGCGAAAATCAGCCCGGGTATGGACAGCATCACATCCACCCATCGGGTGAAAAACACATCCACCCAGCCACCAGCCACCGCGCTGGTGAAGCCGATGACGATGCCGATCGTGAAGGACAGCGTGGTGATGGCCAGCGCGACACTGATGGTCATACGGGTGCCGTACATGACCCGCGTGAGCATGTCGCGGCCAATTTGATCAGCGCCCAGCCACATGGCAGCCGAAGGCTCATCCCAGGTGGCCCCCACATTCGCCGATTCAGGATAAGGCGCCAGCCACGGCGTCAGTAGAGCGACGACGGCAAAAAAAGCAATGACCGTCAATCCGAACCAGGCAGACGGCGTGGGCTTGTGTCCGAAAATTTTCATTCAGCGCCTCGGGCAATGGCTGGACACAGGGCCGGTCAACGGCGATGCCGCAGCCTGGGATTGACCAGTATCACGAGTATGTCTGCGACGGTGTTGACGGTCACGAAGACGAGAGCAAAAACCAAGCCGCAGGCCTGTATCACCGGCACATCCCGTTTGGCCACCGCATCAACCATCAGCTGACCCAACCCGGGGTACACGAACACCGTCTCGACGACCACCACGCCCACCACCAGGTAAGCCATGTTCAATGCAATCACCGTGATGATGGGAGCGGCTGCATTGGGCAGAGCATGGCGGGTGATCACCCGTCTGCGCCGGGCACCTTTGAGAAAGGCCATCTCGACATAGGCGCTGGACATCACCGAAAGCACGGAGCTTCGGGTCATGCGCAGCATGTGGGACGCCACCAGGAGGGTCAGGGCAATCGCTGGCAAGGTCGCCGTGTAGACCCGCTCTCCAAACGGCATGCCGGGGTTGACCGTGGCAAGTGACGGAAACCAGGTCACATTGACGGCCAGAAAAATAATCAGCAGGTAACCGATGAAAAATTCGGGAAGCGAAATCGCGATCAGGGTGACGACATTGGCCAGTCGGTCTGACCATCGCCCTTCATTGATGGCCGAGAAAACCCCCAGCCCCACAGCCAGAGGTATGGCAACCACCGCCGCATAACCGGCCAGAAACAGCGTGTTGCGAAGACGGGGCATGATTTCGTCCACGATCACCCGCTTGTTCGTCAGGGCAACACCCAAATCACCCCGCAAAGCACCACCCAGCCAGTTCAGGTAGCGCACGTAGGCGGGCTGATCCAACCCCAACTCACGGCGAAAGACGATCAACGCCTCGGGCGTGGCGCCCTGCCCCAGCACCGCAGAAGCCACATCACCAGGCAGGATTTCCGTGCAAACGAATATCAGCACCGAAACCGCGAACAGCGTGAGGAGTCCCAGCAGCAAACGGTTCAGGATCAATTTGGGCATGAAGGCTCTCAGCACACCAAAACACGAGCGGGGCAGGAAGGCAACCTGCCCCGCTCTGCTTGGTCAAGCTAGCAAAACGAATGCCAGAGAGAGCGAGGACCTTGCCCCGCGCTCCCGACGTCCGCCGTACAGGTCATCAAGCGAACCAGCCCTTTTCGGCGATCCGGCCGTCACCCATGTCATACCGGCCCGAGGGAGTGAGGCCCTGCAACTTGGTGACATGGGCATCGAGGTAGTCCTGGGTCGCGAAATGGATCATGCCCGAGTTTTCGGAAATGAGCGCCTGCATCCGTGCGTACATCTGTGCACGCTTGTTCTGATCAAGCTCCACGCGGGCTTCCACCAGCAGCTTTTCGAACTCTGCATTGTTGAAATGCGAGTCGTTCCAAGCGCCACCGGCCTTGAAAGTGCTGGTCAACTGGTTGTCGATGGTCGGACGATTGCCCCAGTAAACGGCACAGAAGGGCGACTTCAACCAGACGTTGTCCCAATAGCCATCACCCGACACCCGCTTGACCTCGATCTTGATCCCCGATTTGCCCAAGGATTCCTGGAAGATCACGGCCGAGTCGGTCGCACCCGAATAGGCCCCTTCGGAAACCTGCAATTCGATGACCGGCGCATTCAAGCCCGCTTTCTTGTAATGGAACTTGGCCTTGTCCGGGTCGTAGCTGTTCACCTTTTGCTTGGGATCGTAGAACTTCATGCGAGGACCCACGCAATTGTCGTTACCGACTGCAGCAAAGCCGGAGAACACGTTGTTGATGATCTTCTTGCGATCGATACCGTGCTTCAGTGCCAGCATCAGATCCTTGTTGGTGTAGGGGTCCTTGTCCGTGTGGGCGACAAAACAGAACCGGTTGCCCATACCCTCCGTCCGGGCCAGCTTCAAGCCCTTGTTCTTGGCCAGCAAGCCCGCCGTCTTCGGATCGACCCGGTTGACAATGTCCACCTGCCCGGTCACCAGTGCCTGGGTTCGGGCAGCGCGGTCTCCGATGTACTTGAGTTCGACCGCATCGAAGTTACCGCGGTTGGGCTTCCAGTAGTTGCCCGGCTTGCGCTTGAACAGCGCACGCACCCCCGGCTGGAACTCCTCAAGCGTGAACGCTCCGGTACCGTCCGGCTTGCTCCAATCCTTGAAACCGTTAGGCACCACAATGATGTGGTAGTCGCTCAGGTTGTAGGGCAAGTCCACATTCCCCTGCTTCATGGTGATGCCGATCTGCGTGGGGGACAATTTTTTGATGTCGGTCACATCGGCCAACAAGACTTTCGCCGGTGATTTGGTTTCACCACGGTGCATGTTCAACGAGTAGATGACGTCATCCGCATCCAGGGTTTTGCCCGATGTGAACGTGATGCCCTTGCGGATGTTGAAGACCCAGTCGGCTGCGCCGGGCTTGGCCTCCCAACTCTCGAACAACTCACCCGTGGCAGAGCCCTTGTCATCGATTTCAACCAGGTTGTTCCAGAGCATCAAGCTCATGGCGATCGGGATGGAGTCGGCATAGGTCAAGGGATCCAGGCTGTCGGACGCCGAGCCACCTTCCATACCCAGTCGCAGCGTTCCGCCTTTCTTGGGCTTGCTCTGCGCCATGGCCGGCATGGCACCGAAGCTGCCAGCGAGACCCAGGGCCGTGGCTCCGGCGATCAGTTGACGCCTGTCCAGAATGATGCCGGATTCGGTACGGATTTCATTGTGTTCCATTGACCAGTTACTCCTTCAAGTTGGTGAGGCAGTGAGTGGACCCCCGGGTCGATCGATCAGGAAATCCGTCCATCTGGAGGCAACCTATTTGCACACCCGAACCATCTTACCGGAGAAGCAGCGTCCATGGTCATCCTGACATTCCCTAGGCCGCCGGATGCCCCACCGAGGCGGGATCTGCCGTACGCCCCGCTGATCGGCATGAGTCCGGCGCACCCTTCAAAGACCACGCCAGATGGCCGGACG
>VERU01000259.1 GCA_018882485.1 Rhodoferax sp.
GGGGGGGGGGGGGGGGGGGGGGGGCTCGGCGGCGGCCGCGGAGTCAATGCGCGAACAGGCTGACCGGCTGGCCCAGGTGGTGCGCCAGTTCCGGGTCGGCAACGAGAAGACCCCTTTGCACCTGAACTGAAGAACCGCGCGAAGATTGACGTTCGTCAAGCAGGGGTGCAAGACGGCGTGACAAGCTTGTGGCAAACCAAGCCCGAGGAGTTGTTCCATGAGTCACGAAAGCATCCGCATCATCCATGACGAGCATGCCGCGCTGGCGGCCATGCTGCAGTCGCTGCGCATGATGGTCCAGCGGGGCCCGGCCCAGGAGCCGGAGAACTTCTTCGACGTGCTGCGGGCGATGCTGTTCTACATCGACGAGTTCCCGGAACGTCTGCACCACACCAAGGAAACCGAGCTGCTGTTCCCGCCGGTGCGCGCGCGCGCGCCGCACCTCAAGGACACCCTGGACAAGCTCGACAAGGACCACGCCCATGGCGAAGCCGCGGTGCGCGACCTGCAGCACCAGCTGCTGGCCTGGGAGCTGCTGGGCGAGTCGCGTCGCGCTACCTTCGAGCAGTCTGTCAAGCGCTACCTCGACTTCTACCTCGACCACATGCGGCTGGAAGAGACGGTCATCATGCCGGAGGCCGAGAAGGTGCTGACGGCGGACGACTGGAAGGCGCTGGACGCCGCCTTTGCCACCAACTGCGACCCGCTGACCGGCAAATACCCGCGCGACCCGATCTACGACCGCCTCTTCACCCGCATCGTGATGCGGGCGCCCTCGCCCATCGGTCTCGGCGAAGGCTGATCCACGGTGCACCCGGCCTCTCGCCGCCCCTGAGAAGGGGGCGCCGGGCCCTCAGGGCAGGCTGCCGGGTTTGGCCAGTTGCTCCTCCGGGCTGAGCCGGGAGAACCAGGCGACATAGAGCACCGGCAGCACCACCAGCGTCAGCAGGGTGGCCGTCACCAGGCCGCCGATCACCACGATGGCCAGCGGGCGCTGCGTTTCCGAGCCGATGTCATGCGAGAGCGCCATCGGCAGCAGGCCCAGGGCGGCCAGCATGGCCGTCATGAGCACGGTACGAAGCCGCTGCATGGAGCCGATGCGCGCCGCCTCGAGCACCGAGTGCCCGGCGTTGCGCAGCTGCTGGAACACCGACAGCATGACCACTCCGTTGAGCACGGCCTGACCGGACAGCGCGATGAACCCGATGGCCGCTGACACCGACAGCGGGATCGAGAACACCCACAGCGCGATGAAGCCGCCGATCAAGGCCAGCGGCACGTTGACCAGGATCAGGGCGGCCTTCTTGAAGGAGCCGAAGGCATCGAACAGCAGCACGAAGATCAGCAGCAGCGAGATCGGCACCACCACCGACAGGCGCTGCATGGCGCGCTCCTGGTTCTCGAATTCGCCCGACCAGTTGACCACATAGTTCGCGGGCACCTTGACGCCGCTGGCCACGCGCTGCTTCATGTCGGCCACCACCGAACCCATGTCCCGGCCCTTGATGAAAATGCCAATCGCCATGGTGCGTCGGCCCGACTCGCGCGCGATGTTCATGGCGCCGCTGACCTGCTCGATCTTGCTGACCGCACCCAGGTTCACATAGCCGCCTTCGGGGCGCGGGATCGGGATGGCCTGCAGCTCAGAGATGGCACGCCGATCACCGGGCAGGCGCACCGCCACATCGAAGCGGCGCTCGCCTTCCCACAAGGTGGTCGCGCCCTTGCCCGCCAGCGCCGCCTCGATCACGTCCTGCACGTCGCCGACATTGAGGCCATAGCGCGCAGCCTGCTCCCGCTGGATGTTGATCAGGAGTTGCGGCAGATCGCCCTGACGGTCGATCTCGGCGCGGCTGACGCCGCGCACCTGCTTGATTTCGCGCTCAATCGCTTCGGTGGTTTGCTTGAGCACCGCGAGGTCGTCGCCCGAGACCTTGATCACGATCTGGCCGTCGATTTGCGAGATCGATTCGAGCACGTTGTCACGGATCGGCTGTGAAAAGGTGGGCTCCATGCCCGGCAAGGCGGTCACCGCATGGTCCATCTCCTCAATCAGCAGCTCCCGCGTGAGCCCCTTGCGCCATTGCTCGGGCGGCTTGAGGTCGACAAACACCTCGGCCATGCTGATGGTCTTGGGGTCGGTGCCGTCCTCGGGCTGGCCTGCCTTGGAGACGGTGGTCCGTACCTCGGGCACGGTCAGCAAGGCCTCGCGTGCGCTGCGCAGCATGCGGGTGGCCTCCTGGTTCGACACACTGGCGGGCAGCCGCAGATTGACCCAGATGGTGCCCTCGTCGAGTTCGGGCAGGAATTCCGAGCCCAGCCGGGAAGCCGCTGCCAGTGCCAGGGCAAAGGCCGCCAGTGCGATGACGACGACCTTGCGCCGGTGGGTCAGCGCCCAGTCGAGCACCGGTTCATACAGGCGCTTGGCGCCTCCGACCAGCCGGTTGTCGCCGTGCGGCAGCTTGCGACGCAGCATCCAGAAGGCCAGCAGCGGCACCAGGGTCAGCGAGAACACCAGTGAGCCGATCAAGGCAGTGGTGACGGACAGCGCCATCGGCTGGAAGATGCGGCCTTCATGGCGCTGCAGCGCGAAGATGGGGATGTGGGCCGCGATGATGATCAGCATCGAGAACAGCGTCGGGCGCCCCACTTCGTTGGTGGCTTGCAGGATGAGCGACTTGCGCTCTTTGTCGTTGATGCCCTCGCCGCGCTCGGCCAGGCGGTGCATGATGTTCTCGATCACGATCACCGCGCCGTCGACGATGATGCCAAAGTCCATCGCCCCCAGGCTCAGCAAGTTGGCCGGCACGCCCATGATCTTCAGGCCCAGGAAGGTGGCCAGCAGTGACAGGGGAATCACCACGACGACGGCCAGACTCGCGCGCAAGTTCGATAGAAACAGGTACAGCACCAACGACACCAGCAGTGCGCCTTCGACCAGGTTTTTGAACACCGTGGACAGCGTTTTGCCCATGAGCCAGGTGCGGTAATAAAACGGCACGATCTTCACGCCGGCGGGCAGGATGTGGTGGTTGAGCTCTTCGATCTTGGACTTCACCGCCTGAAGGACCACGCTGGGGTTTTCGCCTTTGCGCATGATGATGATGCCCGTGACCACATCGTCGCCCTCGTCCTGACCGACGATGCCCAGGCGCGGCACTGCCCCAATGGTCACTTGCGCCACGTCGCGCACCAAGATCGGTGTGCCGTTGCGTGACGCCACGACGATACGACCAATGTCGTCAGCAGACCTCAGCAAGCCGATGCCGCGGATCGTGAATTGCTGAGCGCCTTGGGCCATGTAGCTGCCGCCCGCGTTGGCATTGCCGCGACCCACCGCGTCTTGCAAATCTTGCAGGGTGAGTTTGTAGGCGCGCAGTTTTTGCAAGTCGGGCTGAACCTCGTACAGCTTGATGTAGCCGCCCATGGCCACCACATCCGCCACGCCCGGCACTTGCAGCAAGGCGCGTTCCACGGTCCAGTCTTCCAGCGTGCGCAGCTCGGTGGTGGTTTTGCCGTCACCTCGCAGACGGTAGCGCATGATTTCACCCACCGGGGTGGCATTGGGGGTGATGCGGGCCTCCACACCGGGCGGCAGGTCCACGCCGCGCAGCCGCTCGCTCAGTTGCTGACGAGCGAGATTCACATCGGCGTTGTCGTTGTAGGTCACCACGGTGAACGACAAACCAAACTGCGTGTGCGAAAAGACACGAATGCTGTTGGGCAAGCCCGCCAACGCCACCTCGATAGGCAGGCTGACTTGCTTTTCCACTTCCTCGGCCGCACGACCCGGGTACAGGGCGATGACGGTGACCTGCGTGTCGGTCACATCGGGAAAGGCTTCCACCGACAGGTTCTTGAACGCGATTACGCCGGCCATGACAAACAGCACCGTGCCCAGCACGACGAACAGGGGCATGTTCAGCGCGTTACGGATGAGTCGCTTCATGGTGCGCTTTTTCCCGGACTGGGTTTGCCTTCCAGCGCTTCCCGTGCAGATTTGAATTCGCGCGAAAGCATCAGGCTGTTTTGTTTGACCACTTGTTCACCAGTCTTGAGGCCTTCACTGATCAGCACTTCCGAGATGCCCTCATTGGCGACTTTGACCTTGCGAGGTTCAAACACGCCTGGCTCCAGCTGAACAAAGACCACGTGCTGCGTGCCCAGCAATTGCACGGCGGAGGATGGCACCACCACGCCGCTGGTGTTGTGCTGATGCAGCCGCACCGTCCCCAGCATGTCGCTCTTGAGCAATCGGCGCGGATTGGCCACCTCGGCGCGAACCTTGATGGTGCGGGTGTTGGGGTCGATGAAGTCGGCCACGGCCTGCAGGCGTGCTTCAAAACGTTGCTCGGGCCAGGACGGCACCACGAGTTCCAGCGTGGCCCCGGTCTTGAGATCGGGCAAATGTTTCTCCTGTGCATCGATCTGCACCCACAGGCTGGCGGGGTCGGTGACGACAAACAGCGCGGGTCCGCCTTGATCGGGGCGAAGCTCCTGACCCGGGTTGAGGTTGCGTTCCACCACCAGGCCACTCAGGCTGCTGCTCAGCGTCAGTTGTTGATTCACGCCAGCCTGGCTGCCGTAC
>VERU01000260.1 GCA_018882485.1 Rhodoferax sp.
AGCAGGTGCCGCGCCCGGCCCCGGAGCGGGCGCTGCGCTGGGCGCTCAAGGAAGGCCTGCCCTCGCCGCTGTTCGCGCCGGCCATGAAGCTCGGCCAGGCGGTGCGCGGCCTGTTGCCGGCAGGCCTGCAGGCCAAGGTGCCAGCTCCCCGGCCCGCCGGCCCCTGGCCCCGCCGGGTGCACGACCGCAAGGTGCTGCTGCTGGCCGGCTGCGCCCAGCCGGCCATGAGCCCGCGGATCGACGCGGCCACCGCCCGTGTGCTCGACGCCATCGGCGTGCAGGCGCTGGTGGCCCCGCAGTCGGGCTGCTGCGGCGCGGTGCAGTTCCACCTCAACGACCAGGACGGCGGCCGCGCCCGCATGCGCGCCAACATCGACGCCTGGTGGCCCTATGTCGAGCCCGCCTCCGACAGCGGCGTCGAGGCGCTGCTCATGAACGCGTCGGGCTGCGGCGTCACCGTCAAGGAGTACGGCCACATCCTGCGCGACGACCCGCAGTACGCAGCCCGGGCGGCGCGCGTCAGCGCCATGACCCGCGACCTGTCCGAATGGCTGCCCGAACTGACGCAGCGCCTGCGTGGACGGGTCCGCGCTCCGGCGGACACGGTGGCCTTCCACCCGCCCTGCACCCTGCAGCACGGCCAGAAGCTGCGCGGCGGTGTGGAGCAGCACCTGCGCGAGCTGGGCTTTGACATCCGCATCACCTGCGCCGAGTCGCATCTGTGCTGCGGTTCGGCCGGCACCTATTCGGTGCTGAACCCGGAGCTGGCGACCCAGCTGCGCGACCGCAAGCTCGGCCACCTCGGTCAGACCTTCGGCGAGGCCGCCACGCAGACCATCGCCTCGGCCAACATCGGCTGCATCACCCACCTGCAATCCGGCACCGACACCCCGGTGCGCCACTGGATCGAGCTGCTGGACGAGGCCCTGCCGGCAGGTTGAAACGACCCCGGGCGGCGCGACCGGCGGGCGCCCGATGCGGGCCGCAGCCGATTGACGAACCCACCCTGGACCAACCTGCCAGAAGCTACTGTTTTCATAGCTTACTATCCATATTTATCAAGGCCTGGAGCCCGATTTGATGATCCAAGACGATACCCCCACGCTGGCCAATGTCAATGTGCTGGCCCAGACCACGCTGCCGCCGCCGTCGCGGCTGCTGGCCGAACTGCCGGCCGGCGAAGCGGCCAGCGCCACGGTGCGCCAGGCGCGCGAGGCGATCGGCCGCATCCTGCGGGGCGAAGACCGGCGGCTGCTGGTGGTGGTCGGCCCCTGCTCGATCCACGATGTGCGTTCGGCGCTGGAGTACGCAGGCCGGCTCAGGGCGCTGGCCGACGAACTGGCCGGCCAGCTGCTGCTGGTGATGCGGGTCTATTTCGAGAAGCCGCGCACCACGGTGGGCTGGAAGGGGCTGATCAACGACCCGCGCATGGACGATTCCTTCCACATCGAAGAGGGGCTGCTGCTGGCGCGGCAACTGCTGGTGGACCTCAACGCCATGGGCCTGCCCTGCGGCACCGAGGCGCTGGACCCGATCACGCCGCAGTACCTGGGTGACCTGATCGCCTGGAGCGCCATCGGCGCACGCACCACCGAAAGCCAGACGCACCGCGAGATGGCCAGCGGCCTGTCATCGCCCGTGGGCTTCAAGAACGGCACCGACGGCGGCCTGGAGGTGGCCATCAACGCCATGCTGGCGGCGGCCCGGCCGCACGCCTTTCTGGGAATCGACGCCGAGGGCCAGGTGGCCGTGACCCACACCCGGGGCAATCCGCTGGGTCATCTGATCCTGCGCGGCGGGACGGTGCCCAACCACGATTCGGTGGCGGTGGCGCAGGCGGTGGCCGCGCTGCAGCGGGCCGGGCTGGCACCCCGCATCGTGGTCGATTGCAGCCACGGCAATTCGCGCAAGAACCACGCGCTGCAGCCGCTGGTGCTGCACGACGTGGCCCAGCAGGTGGCCGCCGGCAACCGCGCCATCCAGGGGGTGATGCTGGAATCGCACCTGCACGAGGGCCGGCAGGAGCTGGCCGCACCGGGTGGCCTGCGCCATGGCGTGTCGGTGACCGATGCCTGCATCGGCTGGGAAACCACCGAGCAGTGCCTGCGCGAGACGGCGGCGCTGCTGGCGCGCAGCGCAGCAGCCTGAGCGCGGCGCGCCGGATGGCCGCACCGACGGCGCAGCTCAGGCGGCGAGTGCAGCCTCGATGTCGGACTGCAGGCTGGCCGGCGTCTCGGCCGGGGCGTAACGCCGCACGGTGTGGCCGTCGCGCCCGACCAGGAACTTGGTGAAGTTCCATTTGATCGCCTGGGTTCCCAGCAGACCGGGCGCCTGGGCGCACAGCCACTGGTACAGCGGGTGGGCCCCGGCGCCGTTGACCTCCACCTTGGCCATCATGGAAAAGCTCACCCCGTAGTTCTTCTGGCAGAAGGTGGCGATGGTCTCGTTGCTGCCCGGGTCCTGTGCACCGAACTGGTTGCAGGGGAAACCCAGCACGACCAGCCCGCGGGAACCGTAGCGCTGGTGCAGTTCCTCCAGCCCGGCAAACTGCGGCGTGTAGCCGCAGGCACTGGCGGTGTTGACGATGAGCAGCACCTGGCCACGCAGGCGGTTCAGGGGCAGGGACTGGCCGTCGATCTGCTCGGCCTCGAAATCGTAGACAGTGGACATGGTGGTGCCGGTGGGGAGGTTGACGCACAGGGCCGGCAGTCTCCCACAGAGCCGCCACCGGTGCGGATCGCGGGGTTATGCGGTGGCTGCCGGCAACGGGCGGTGCCGCTTCAGCCCGGCGTGCGGCGTGCCCGCAGGGCCAGCACCGAAGCCAGCAGGATCAGTGACCCACCCGCCAGCACCCGGGGCGACAGGCTGGCCGCACCCAGCCAGACCGAGGACAGGCTGGCCACCACCACCTCGGTGAGCATGATCAGCGAGGTGGTGCCCGATGGCAGACGCGCCGCACCGAACTGCAGCGCCAGATTGCCGGCCAGCAACAGCAGGCTGACCCCGGCGGCCGGCAGCAGCCAGCTGGCGGCCGGGGGCAGGCCTGCCGGCACCAGGCCCAGGTGCTCGCCCAGCAGGGCTGCTGCCGCCGCCAACAGCGCACCGCCCAGAAACATGGCCAGCATGCGGCCGCCTTCGGGCGTGTCGTGCAGGCGGCGCAGCAGCACATTGGTCAACGCAAAACAGAAGCCCCCCATCAGCGCCAGGTGATCGGCCAGGGTCTCGGGCAGCGGCCAGGGGGCATCGGGCGTCTTCAGCACGATCATCACCCCGGCCAGCGCCAGCGTCAGCCGCACCAGAGCGGCCGGGCCCGGGCGTTCGCCCAGCAAAGGCCAGGCCAGCAGCACGGCCCAGGCCGGCATGAGGTAGAACAGCAGCACCGCGCGCACCACGTCGCCCACCGTCACGGCCCAGTTGAAGCCCACATTGGTCAGGCCCGCGGCCAGCACCAGCAGCCACAGCCAGCGGTGGCGCAGCAACGCGCGCCAGGCACCGGGCGCCAGCATCAGCAGCCCCACCAGTCCCAGCAGGTAGATCAGCGCCGTGGCCCACATGGGGTGCAGACCGCGCTGGTGCAGGGCCTGCAGCGGCCACCACAGGGTGCCGAACACCCCGGCGTTGAACAGCAGGGCCGCCACCGCCAGGGCCGCACGGCGGCCGGGCTCAGCGGTCATCAGCCGTGCAGCTTGTCATTGCGGGCGATGGCGATCAGGCGCTCGACCTCGTCGCGGTGCAGCCGGCAATTGCGCCTGTGCCAGCGGCGGATCAGGGTCATGACGCTGGCCACGATCAGGCCGAAGCCCATGATGGCGCCGAAGGTCGGCAGGCCCATGCCGGTGCTGAAGCTGTAGCCAAAACCCAGCGCGAGGATGCAGGCCTGCTCGTTGAAGTTCTGCACCGCGATGGAGCGGCCGGCCCCCATGAGGTTGTGCCCCCGGTGCTGCAGCAGGGCGTTCATGGGCACCACCAGAAAGCCGCCGAGCGCGCCCAGCAGCACCAGGAAAGGAGCGGCCACCCAGACGTTGTCGATGAAGATCAGCAGCATGATGAGCAGGCCCATGATCACGCCCAGCGTGATCACGCGCGGCCCGTCCTCCAGGCGCATGCGCAGCGAGGCCACCACCGCCCCGACGGCCATGCCGATGGCCACCACCCCCTGCAGCGCCGAGGCCTGCGTCACCGTGTACCCCAGCGCGGCAGCGGCCCAGGCCAGCACGATGAAGCGCAGATTGCCGGCCACGCCCCAGATCAGCGTGGTGGCAGCCAGCGAAATCTGGCCCAGGCGGTCGCGCCACAGGCGCTGGTTGCAGTCCCAGAAATCGGGCAGCAATGAGACCAGGCGCCGGGGCAGCGGGCGCGGTTCCACGCCGGTGTCGGGAATGTGGGTGTTGAACCAGGCCGCCAGCAGGTAGACGAAGATCAGCACCAGGATGGCGGCTTCGGGCGCCGTGTCGATGCCGGTGTTGAGCAGGGGGAGGTCGAAGCCCAGCAGCCAGGGCGAGATGACCGGGCCCACCAGCTGGCCGCCGAGCAGCACGCCGAGGATGATGGAGGCGATGGTCAGCCCCTCGATCCAGCCG
>VERU01000261.1 GCA_018882485.1 Rhodoferax sp.
CTTCCAGGGAGTCGAAGCTGACGTTCAGGTTGGCTTGGGCCCTGTTCTGGTACCCGAGATCGCTCATTCGAAGACTGGTTGCGTACGGTCCGTACAGCGTACCGCCCGGGAGGCTGGTCAAGTCGCCGGTTCGGCCCTGAAGGAAGCTGTCATCCAGCGCTGGCGATGCGCCAAACAAGTAGGGGATGAGCCAGCTGTACCTCAGAAAATTGCGGATCAATCCAAAATACGACGCGCTGATCCGCTCGCGCTCGGATTGATCTGTCGGGCAGCCGTCCTGCATCATCCGCCAGAAACCCATGGGCAGCGACCAGTTGTAGTGAGCACCGGCGATGGTCTGCATATGCCGTCCGTAGCGATGCCAAAGTCCTGTGCGGTAAACCTGCTTGAAGCGCGCAGTGTTGGACGATCCATAGTCGGCAATGGGAATGTCCAGGTCTGTGCCCAGTCGGCACGGCATGGATCCTGCCCACATCAGCTCGTTCGACAGCCGTGAGGCGACGAAGCGATGGATGTCGTCTAGAAAACGGAGTGGAACATCAGGGTCTTGCGACGGAGGTGTGATGAACTCCAACAGCGCCTCGGCGTAGTCGGTGGTGATCCACGGGTGTGTCAGCTTGGACCCCAACTCTGGCGGATGGGGTGTCTGGGCCAGCCATCCCTGCGGATCGACGCGCAGGCACTCTCGCTCAAAGCCGCGGGTGATGCCACGCAACACGCTGGCCCCTGCGCGGGTATCGAAAGTTCGCAATGCGTCGCAGCAGGTAAATGTCAGCATGTGTGCCCAGGCTCGAAAAACCGGCCGGCAGTATGGCAGCTTTTTGGATGGCCTGCCGGCCGGGCCGATGGCTTGTTCCGCGGGTGGACAATAGGTTCATGTCCTATTTCCCCGACTTCATTGCGCCAGCCCGATTTTCCGACCCCGATCTGGCGCTGGCCAGGATCGCCGAGATCTACGACCACAGCGTGGGCCATTTGCGCCAGGCTATGCGCCGATTCGTGGCGGGCGAAACGCTGCCTGGCCACGTGCGTGCATGCTATCCCTTCGTACGGGTCCAAACCGATACGGTGGGGCGCCTCCCGCCCGTGCGCGATGCAGGTTTGAGTTACGGCTTCGTGGCTGGGCCTGGACGTTTTGAAACCACGCTGACCCGTCCCGATCTTTACGCTGACTACTATCGGGAGCAATTCCGATTGCTGGTGCGCAACCATGGCGTTGAACTGGAGGTCGGAACCAGTACACAGCCCATCCCGGTGCATTTTTCCTTTGCGGAGGCGGATCATATCGATGTCAGCCTGACCCTCGAGCGCCGGCAGCAGATGCGTGATCTGTTCGATTTGCCGGACCTGGCCGCCATGGATGATGGGATAGCCAATGGAACCCACCGGGTTCGCTCGGGGGAGGCTGCACCTCTGGCTTTGTTCACGGCACCCCGCGTGGATTATTCACTTCACAGACTGCGGCATTACACGGGTACCGGCCCTGAGCATTTTCAGAACTTCCTGCTGTTCACGAACTACCAGTTTTACGTGGACGAGTTCATCCGTCTGGGCCGTTTGGCCATGGACGATGCGGACGGCCCCTATGAGGCCTTTGTCGAGCCCGGGAATCAGGTGATTTCACGCGGCAACCCGTCCACGGTACATGTTCCTGCTGGGCGCACCCCTGTGCGGCTGCCGCAGATGCCGGCTTATCATTTAAAGCGAGCGGATGGCAGCGGTATCTCACTGGTCAATATCGGTGTCGGACCGGCCAACGCCAAGACCATCACCGACCACGTGGCGGTGCTCAGACCCCACGCCTGGCTGATGCTCGGCCACTGCGCGGGCTTGCGCAACTCGCAGCAACTCGGTGACTATGTGCTTGCCCATGGTTATGTGCGGGAAGACCATGTGCTGGACGAGGACCTGCCTTTGTGGGTTCCAGTGCCGGCATTGGCCGAAATTCAGCTCGCTCTGGAGGCCGCCGTCTCCCAGGTGACCCAGCTCCACGGTCCCGAGCTCAAGCGGCTCATGCGCACCGGTACCGTGGCCAGCACGGACAACCGCAATTGGGAACTGTTGCCAGATAACGGGCCGCAACGCCGGTTCAGCCAAAGCCGTGCGGTAGCGCTCGACATGGAAAGCGCAACCATCGCAGCCAACGGATTTCGTTTCCGCGTACCGTATGGGACGCTGCTGTGTGTCAGCGACAAGCCCTTGCATGGCGAGATCAAACTGCCGGGCATGGCCGATCATTTCTACCGCGAACGGGTGGACCAACACCTGCGCATAGGGATACGGGCTCTGGAATTGCTGCGCCAGCAAGGGGTGGAGCAGTTGCACAGCCGCAAGCTCCGCAGCTTTGCCGAAGTCGCTTTTCAATAGGGGTTGCTCATGCAGTCGGCATTGTTGGCAGTTCGTGGTCTCAACAAGCGGTACGGTTCGACCACGGTGGTCGATGATCTCTCCTTCGAAATCGCAGCCGGGGAGTGCCTGGGGATCATCGGCCCGAATGGGGCTGGCAAGACCACCACCCTGCGGATGTGTCTGGGGCAATCGGTACCCGACTCGGGTGACATCCACGCATGGGGTTATCGCATGCCGCAGGACGCCTTGCAGATCAAGGCGCAACTCGGGGTGGTCAGCCAGTTTGACACCTTGGATCCTGATTTCACCTGTGCCGAAAATCTGCTGGTTTACGGACGTTATTTCGGCAAACCAGCCCGGGAGATGCGCAAGCGGATACCCTCCCTGCTGGAATTCGCAGCGCTCAGCCAGAAAGCCGACGCCAAGCCAGCCGAGCTGTCGGGTGGCATGAAGCGGCGGTTGAGCCTGGCGCGTGCACTCGTGAACGATCCCCGGTTGTTGTTGCTTGACGAGCCCACCACCGGCCTCGATCCGCAGGCTCGCCACCTGATGTGGGAACGCCTTCAGTGGCTATTGCAACAGGGCAAGTCCATACTTCTGACCACCCATTTCATGGATGAAGCCGAACGCCTGTGCCATCGGCTGCTGGTGCTCGACCACGGGCGCAAAATTGCCGAAGGCCGCCCACGAGAGCTGATCGCGCAGTATCTGGAGCCTGAAGTGATTGAGGTGTACGGCGTGGGTGCGACCGACGTCCTGGACGGCGGGGTTCGCCAGTTTGCGTCCCGGGTGGAGCAAAGCGGTGAAACCCTCTTTTTCTACACCCGCGATTCGGGGCCGCTGCAGCAGGCGCTGGCTGCCTATCCCCACTTGCGATCCTTGCATCGGCCTGCCAATCTCGAGGACTTGTTTCTCAAACTGACGGGTCGGCAGATTCGTGAAGGAGCCTGAGATGGAGCGGAATACCAAGGTGGCAGCTCCGCAAAGCCTGTGGCGACCTCCAGCGCTGTCGCTGCGTTTCTGGCCCGTGTTTTTGCGCAATCTGCTGGTCTGGCGTAAGCTGGCGATACCCAGCCTGGTTGGAAACATCGCGGAGCCTTTGATGTGGCTGGTGGCGTTCGGCTATGGGATGGGAGCCCTGGTCGGTCAGGTCACGGTGATGGGACCATCCGGAACCCAGCAGGTGCCCTACATTCTGTTTCTGGCGAGCGGTTCGATCTGCATGAGCGCCATGAACGCCGCCACATTCGAAGCCCTGTATTCCGCCTTTTCCCGCATGCATGTGCAGAAGACCTGGGACGGGATCATGAATGCCCCGGTCAGCCTGGACGATGTCGTGCTGGCGGAAATGCTGTGGGCCGCCTTCAAGTCCCTGTTCACCGTGACGGCGATCCTGGGCGTGATGCTGGCTCTGGAAATATCCCATAGCCCGAAGCTGATAGTGGCCTGGTTTGTGCTTTTTGGGGTGGGTGTCATGTTCAGTTGCCTGGCGCTGATCTTCAATGCTCTGGCCAAGGGCTACGACTTTTTCACCTACTACTTCACCCTGGGACTGACGCCGATGATGTTTCTCAGCGGTGTGTTTTTTCCGCTCGAGCAGTTGCCGGAGTGGGTTCGCCATATCGCTGCCTGGTTGCCGCTCACCAATGCCGTTGCCCTCGTCCGCCCCCTCTTCCTGGATCAGTGGCCTCAGGAGATCTTGCGCCACGTGACCGTGCTGTTGGTTTATGCAGGGAGCAGCTTCTGGCTGGCGTTGGCGCTGACCCGGCGGCGCTTTCGTGGTTGAGCAGCGGATGGGGACGTCTGCCTGACGCCCATCGGCAAGGGCCCCGAGGCCTGGTCGGCGCAGGTCCCGAATACCTGCTGAGGGAGCAGGCTCTGCTCGCAATGTGAACAAGTCATGTGGCCCAGGCTGAGTCGGTCGCAAACCCGATGCCGCCACTGCAGGGAGGATCGGGCTCCGACTGCCTGTCCACGCATGCCCCACGCGTTCAGGGTCACCAGGTACGCCATCAGGTCCTGGCCAGCGGTTGTCAGGCGGTACTGCGTGCGCCTGGCGTCCGCCGGATGGGACTGCTTCTGCATCAATTGAAGTTCGCACAGGCGCTGAAGTCGTTGTGCCAGTACGGCTGAACTGATGGTCAGTGTGTTGCAGAATTCATCGAAGTGGTTCAGGCCGAGCAAGGCTGCGGCGATCAGCAGGACCGACCAGCGA
>VERU01000641.1 GCA_018882485.1 Rhodoferax sp.
GGGCGACTGCATCAGTCGGTCGGCTGCCAGCACGTTCACCACACCCCGGCCCTGGCTGTCGGTTTGCAGAAAATCGGCAATGTTGAGCATGGGCTCGCCGAAAAACCGGTCGCCGCCCTGCGACTCGAGCTGCAGCAGCCCGCGCTGGATCGCACCGATGCTGGCCGCGCTGATGTTGCCGTACTCGGTGGTGAAGCGCGCCGCGTTGTCGCCCACCAGCTGGCACATCGCGCGCAGGTCCTTCAGGTCCAGCAGCAGCAGGCCGTCGTCGTCGGCAATGCGAAACACCAGCTGCAGCACCCCGGCCTGGGTGTCGTTGAGGTTGAGCAGACGCGCCAGCAGCAGCGGACCCAGGTCGCTCACGGTGGCCCGTACCGGGTGCCCCTGCTCGCCGAACACATCCCAGAGCGTGGTCGGGCATGCTTCAAAAACAGGAGCATCCAGGCCACGATCGGCAAGGGTTTCAGCCAGTTTTCGTCCCATGGATCCAGGTTGCGAAATGCCGGTCAGGTCACCTTTGACGTCCGCCAGGAAGACGGGCACCCCGCGCCGCGAGAGGCCCTCTGCCAGTGTTTGCAGCGTGACGGTCTTGCCGGTGCCGGTGGCGCCGGTGATGAGGCCGTGCCGGTTGGTTTTGTCGGGGCGCAACAGGCACTCCGAGGCACCGTGGCGGGCGAGCAGGATGGGGTCGGCCATGGAATTCCCGAAAAGTACAATGACCCGCTAGATTAACGATTTTTTTGGGGAATCCTCCGTGGCGGGACACAGCAAATGGGCCAACATCCAGCACCGCAAGGGCCGGCAGGATGAAAAGCGGGGCAAGATCTGGACGCGCATCATCCGGGAAATCACGGTGGCCGCCCGGGCCGGGGGGGGCGATCTCAGTGCCAACCCCCGTCTGCGCCTGGCGGTGGACAAGGCCAAGGCCGCCAACATGCCGGCCGATCGCATCAAGTACAACATCGACAAGGCGACCGGCAACCAGGAGGGTGTGAACTACGAGGAAATCCGCTACGAGGGTTACGGCATCGGCGGGGCGGCCATCATCGTGGACACCATGACCGACAACCGCGTGCGCACGGTGGCCGAGG
>VERU01000262.1 GCA_018882485.1 Rhodoferax sp.
GGCCAGTGAGGGCCGACTGACGAGGTGATCCCATGTCCATGTTTTCCATCTTCAATGTCTCGGGCAGCGCCATCAGCGCCCAGTCCCAGCGGCTCAACGAGGTGGCCAGCAACCTGGCGAACGCCGACGCCGTGGCCGGCCCGGACGGCCAGGGCTACCGCAGCCGGCAGGTGGTATTCGAGACCGTGCCCATGGGCGCCGAGGCCTCCTCCGGGGTCAAGGTCAACGCCGTCAAGGAAAGCACCGAACCGCTGCGCCGGGTGCACAACCCCAACCACCCGTCAGCCGACGCCGAAGGCTACGTGACCCACTCCAACGTCAACCCGGTGGAGGAGATGGTCAACATGATCTCCGCCTCCCGGTCCTACCAGAACAACGTGGAAGTGATGAACACCGCCAAGAGCCTGCTGCTCAAGACCCTGCAGATGGGTCAGTAACCCCCAACACCGGACATCCCATGGCCCTCAACACCGCCACCGTCAACAACGTCCTGTCGTCCACGCCGGGCAGCACCAGCCCGACCAACGCCAAGAACGACGCCGCCTCGCAGCAGGACCGCTTCCTCAAGCTGCTGGTGGCGCAGATGAACAACCAGGACCCGATGAACCCGATGGACAACGCCCAGCTGACCAGCCAGACGGCCCAGATCAGCACGGTCTCCGGCATCGAGCAGCTCAACGAGACCGTCAAGGCCATGACCAGCCAGTTTGCCGCCACCCAGATGCTGCAGGGTGCCACCCTGATCGGCCACGACGTCATGACCGCCGGCAACCGCCTGCCCGTCCAGGCCGGCAAGGCCGAGGGCGGTTTCGATCTGGGCGGACCGGCCGATGCCGTGAGCGTGCAGGTGCGCACACCCGGCGGCCAGCTGCTGCAGACGCTCGATCTCGGCGCACTGCCGGCCGGGCGCAAGACCTTCAGCTGGGATGCCGGCAGCTACAACGGCGCCAGCCCCACCTTTGTCGTCACCGCCAGCAACGCCGGCAAGGCTGTCTCCAGCAGCAGTGTGTACCGGGACACGGTGGCCGGCGTCACCAGCAACGGCGGCACGCTGACCCTGGCCCTCAAGGGCGGGAGCAGCGTCCAGTTCAACCAGATCCAGTCCGTGCTCTGAGCCCGCGCACGACCCCGCCTCCGCAACATCTTCCATCCCCTGACCGAAAGCAAGCACCATGACCTTCCAGACAGGACTCGCCGGCCTCAACGCCTCGACCAAGCGGCTCGACATCATCGGCAACAACATCGCCAACGCCAACACCGTGGGAGCCAAGAGCTCGCGCGCGGAATTCGCAGCTCTGGTGTCCTCGGCAGGCGCCGCTGGCAGCAACGAAGGAGAAGGCATCGGTGTGGCGGTGTCGACGGTCTCCCAGCAGTTCACCCAGGGCAGCATCAACATCACGGGCAACAGCCTGGATGTGGCGATCAACGGCGGCGGCTTCTTCCAGATCACCACGCCGGAGGGCAAGTCCGCCTACACCCGGGACGGCCAGTTCAAGCTGGACCGCCAGGGCTTTGTGGTCACCAACCAGGGCGCCAACCTGATGGGCTACCAGCTCGATGCCACCGGCACGCCGACCAGCATCACGCCGCAGAAACTCACCGTCCCCACAGGCGCTCCCATTGCGGCCAGTGCAACCGCCAACATCACCCTGGAGATGAACCTGGACGCCCGCGCACCCGTGGCGGCTTCGGTCACGCCGCCCACCCCCCGCACCACCTACGGCACCTCGCTGGTCGCCTACGACTCGCAAGGCATCCAGATACCGGTCAATCTGTATTTCGAGCGGGTGGCTTCGACCACCACCGACAACTGGAACGTGTACGACGTGGCCACCGGCGGCACCTCGCTGTTCCAGCTGCAATTCGACAGCAGCGGCGCCCTGGTTTCACCGGCCACGTCACCGACGCTGACCATCGCAACGCCCGGAACCATCACGCCGGACATCAGCGCCACGCTGGACATCGGCAATGCCACGCAGTATTCATCGAGCTTCGCAGTCACCAAGCTGACCCAGGACGGCTACACCGCCGGCGACCTGACGGGCGTGTCGATCGACCAGAAGGGCATCCTGACCACCACCTACACCAACGGCCAGACCAAGCGGCTGGCCCAGATCACGCTGGCCGATTTCCGCAACCCCCAGGGCCTGACGCCGATCTCGGGCGGCGCCTGGGTCGAGACCTACAAGTCGGGCCAGCCGATCCAGGGCAAGCCGTCCGAGGGCAAGTTCGGCGAGCTGCGCTCCGGGGCGCTGGAGGACTCCAACGTGGACCTGACCGCCGAGCTGGTGGCCATGATGACCGCCCAGCGCAGCTACCAGGCCAATGTGCAGACCATCAAGACGCAGGACCAGGCGGTGCAGTCGCTGGTGAACCTGCGCTGACCCGGACCTGACCCGCCATGGACCGCCTGATCTACACCGCGATGACCGGGGCCAACGCCGCCGCGCAACGGCAGGCGGTGCTGGCCAACAACCTGGCCAACGCCTCCACCAACGGCTTCCGCGCCGAACTGTCCACCTTTCGCGCGGTTCCGCTGCGCGGCGACGGGACCACCACCCGCGTGTTCGCGCTGGAGGCCACCTCCGGCGAGCTCGACACCCCGGGCACGCCACAGCGCACCAACCGGCCGCTGGATGCGATGGCGGTGGGGCGCGCGCTGTTCGGGGTGCAGGCCCGCGACGGCACCGAAGCCTACACCCGCAACGGCGCCTTCGAGGTCTCGCCGGACGGCACCCTGCTCACCGGCAACGGGCTGACCGTGCTGTCCGATGGCGGTGCGCCGATCACGGCCCCGGCCAATGCCGAGGTGACGCTGGGCGCGGATGGCACCCTGAGCGCCAAGGTGACGGGCCAACCCACGACCGTGATCGGGCGTCTCAAGCTGGTCACACCCACCGACGAGGATCCGGTGCGCCGCGGAACCGACGGGCTGTACCGCGCGGCCTCGGGCGAGGCCCTGCCCTCCGATGCCGCCGCCCGGGTGCAGACCGGCGTGCTCGAAGGCTCCAATGTCAACCCGGTGGACGCCATGGTCGGCATGATCCAGGCCGCGCGCCAGTTCGAATCGCAGATGCGCCTGCTGCAGAACGCCGAGTCGAACGACCGATCCGCGGGCAAGCTGCTGGGCCTGCAAGGCTGATCCGGCTGACCTGCCTGCCCCTTCCTTTCTGAAAGACCGCCCATGATCAATTCCCTCTGGATCTCCAAGACCGGCATGGAAGCCCAGCAGATGCAGCTGGATGTCATCTCCAACAACCTGGCCAACGTCTCCACCAACGGCTTCAAGCGGGCCAGCGCGGTGTTCGAGGACCTGATGTACCAGAACCTGCGCCAGGTCGGTGCCAACAGCTCGGAGCAGTCGCAACTGCCCACCGGCCTGCAGCTCGGACTGGGGGTGCGCACGGTGGCCACCAGCCGCAGCTTTGCCCAGGGCAACCTGCAGCAGTCGGGCAACAAGCTCGATGTGGCGATCCAGGGCAACGGCTTCTTCCAGGTCACCATGCCCGATGGCACCACCCAGTACACCCGTGACGGCGCGCTCCAGCTCGACGCCCAGGGCCGGCTGGTGACCGCCACCGGACTGCCCATCGCCAACGGGGTGACGGTGCCGGTCAATGCCCAGAGCGTGGCCATCGCGGCCGATGGCACGGTCACGGCGCAGATCCCGGGCACCACCACGCCGCAGACCATCGGCACGATCGCGCTGGCCACCTTCCTGAACCCCGCCGGTCTGGAGCCCAAGGGGCAGAACCTGTATGCGGAAAGCACCGCCTCCGGCCAGCCCAGCACCGGGGCACCGGGCGCCAACGGACTGGGCACCCTGATGCAGGGGTTTCTGGAAACCTCCAACGTGAACGTGGTGCAGGAACTGGTGACCATGATCCAGACGCAGCGCGCCTACGAGATGAATTCCAAGGCGATCCAGACCTCGGACCAGATGCTGCAGAAGCTCGGACAGCTATGACCCGCTCCGCTCCCCTGAACCGCGTCGCCCCCCTGCTGCTGACCGCCCTGCTGGCCGGGTGCCAGACCCTGCCTCAGCCGGTCAAGGTCGATTTCCCCGAGGCCCGGCCGACCGCACTGGCCGCCGCCCAGGCCGCGAAGCCGGGCAACGGCAGCCTCTACCACGCCGCCACCTACCGCCCCGCCTTCGAGGATGTGCGGGCACGGGCGGTGGGCGACATCGTCACCATCCAGATCGTGGAGAACGTGACCGCCAGCCAGACATCCAAGTCCACCTCCAACCGCACCAGCAGCATCGACGCCAGCGTCAGCGCCTTGCCCCTGGTGTCGGGCCCGGACCTGGGCAACCTGAAGGTGGGCACCGCCACCAACAACGATTTCTCGGGCAAGGGGGGCACCGAAAGCGCCAACACCTTCTCGGGCACCATCACCGCCACCGTGACCGAGGTGCTGCCCAACGGCCACCTGGCCGTGGCCGGGGAGAAGCAGATCGGCGTCAATCAGAACGTGGACGTGTTGCGCTTCTCGGGCACCATCGATCCCCGCGCCGTGCAGCCC
>VERU01000263.1 GCA_018882485.1 Rhodoferax sp.
GCAGTGGCCAGCACGGTGCTGCCTGTCGATGGTGTTTGAGTACCCAGAGTCATGAACATCCGTCCTTCCGAATCAGCCCGGCAGCACCCTGACGCGGCTTTGAGTCGGGATCCTGCCGTCAGGCGACATCGAACCCTCCGCTGTCCCGCAGCCGTCCAGCGGGGCCGCCTCCATGCGGTGCAGTATCTCCCGAAACGGGGCACCCACCCCTGCTCACGTGTCCCTGGAAACCCGGATAGAGGGAAATTTACCGCTGAAATCCTTGTTGCGAGCGGCCACCGAGACGGCCACCTTGCGCGCCACCGACTGGTAGATACCCGCCAGCTCACCGTGCGGGTCCGAGGCCACCGTGGGTTCGCCGGAATCCGCCTGCAGCCGGATGCGCAGATCCAGCGGCAGGGCGCCCAGGTAATCGATGCCCCGCTCGGCGGCCATGCGGCGACCGCCGTCTTCGCCAAAAATATGCTCCACATGGCCGCACCGAGTGCAGACATGCACCGCCATGTTCTCCACGATGCCCAGTATGGGCACCCCGACCTTCTCGAACATGCGGATGCCCTTGCCGGCATCCAGCAGGGCGATATCCTGAGGGGTGGTCACGATCACCGCGCCGGTCATCGGCACCCGCTGGCTGAGCGTGAGCTGGATGTCGCCGGTGCCAGGCGGCATGTCCACGATCAAGTAGTCCAGATCGCGCCAGCGCGTCTGCCGCAGCAGCTGCTCCAGCGCCTGGGTGGCCATGGGTCCGCGCCAGATCATGGCCTCATCGGGAGAGACCAGAAACCCGATGGACATCACCTGAAGGCCATGCCGCTCCAGCGGCTCCATGGTCTGGCCATCCTCGGTTTCGGGTCGGCCCTGGATGCCGGTCATCATCGGCACGCTGGGTCCGTAGATGTCGGCATCCAGCAGCCCGACCCGCGCGCCTTCGGCCGCCAGGGCCAGCGCCAGATTGACCGCCGTGGTGCTCTTGCCCACACCCCCTTTGCCGGACGCGACAGCCACGATATTGCGTACCTGGGGCAGCAACTGCACCCCGCGCTGCACGGCATGGGCCACGATGCGGCTGCGCAACTCGACCGACACGTTGCCCACGCCCGGCACCGTGCGGGCGGCCGCCACCAGCGCTTGCCGCAGCGCCGGGATCTGGCTGCGGGCCGGATAGCCCAGTTCAACCTCAAAGGCGAGATCACCCTGGGTCAGGGTCAGCCCGCGCAGGGCCTTGGTTGAAACAAAATCCTGACCCGTATTCGGATCCACCACCTGGGCCAACGCGGCCAGCACCGCTTCTTCTGTCACTGCCATTCCGATCTCCTTGGAGGGCGTGAGTCTAGCCAACCGGCCTTTTCCCCGGGCGGGCAAGCCCATGCCGACGCGGCCGAACGACCTGCCGGGGCGCTCAGCGAGCCGACTAAAATTGCCGGGTTCGGGCCGCTCCAGGCCGCCGTCGCTCCCAACAGCCGTCCCCATGCCGCGCCAACTGTTTGTCACCACCGCCCTGCCCTACGCCAACGGCACCTTCCACATCGGCCACATCATGGAGTACATCCAGGCCGACATCTGGGTGCGGTTCCAGCGCATGCAGGGCCACACGGTGCACTTTGTGTGCGCCGACGATGCGCATGGCGCGCCCATCATGATCGCGGCGCAAAAGGCCGGCAAGACGCCGCAGCAGTTCGTGGCCGACATCGCCGCCGGCCGAAAGCCCTACCTGGAAGGCTTTCACATCGCCTTCGACAACTGGCACTCGACCGACGGCGCCGAAAACCATGAACTCGCCCAGGCCATCTACCGCAGCCTGAAAGCCAATGGCCTGATCTCCACCCGCACCATCGCCCAGTTCTTCGACCCCGAGCGCGGCATGTTTCTGCCCGACCGCTTCATCAAGGGCGAGTGCCCCAAGTGCGGCACCCAGGACCAGTACGGCGACAACTGCGAAGCCTGCGGGGCGGTGTACAGCCCCACGGAACTCAAGAACCCCTACTCCGCCCTCTCGGGCGCCACGCCGGTGCTGCGGGACTCGGAGCACTTCTTCTTCCAGCTGTCCGACCCGCGTTGCGTGGCCTTCCTGGAGGCCTGGACCCAGGGCAGCAACGCCCGCGGCGTGCCGCACCTGCAGCCCGAGGTGTACAACAAGATCAAGGAATGGCTGCTGCCTCGCGAAGACGGCCGGCGCGACCTGGGCGACTGGGACATCAGCCGCGACGCCCCCTACTTCGGCATCGAGATCCCCGACGCGCCGGGCAAGTACTTTTACGTCTGGCTGGACGCGCCCATCGGTTACCTGGCCTCGCTCAAGAACCTGTTCGTGCGCCGGGCTGGCGATGCGGCGCTGGGCGCGCAGCAGTTCGACGCCTTCCTGGCTGACCCGGCCACCGAGCAGGTGCATTTCATCGGCAAGGACATCATCACCTTCCACACCCTGTTCTGGCCGGCCATGCTGCAGTTCAGCGGCCGCAAGGTGCCCGATGCCGTCCACGTGCACGGCTTCCTGACCGTCAACAGCGAAAAGATGAGCAAGAGCCGGGGCACCGGCCTGGACCCGCTCAAGTACCTGAGCCTGGGCATGAACCCCGAATGGCTTCGCTACTACCTGGCCGCCAAGCTGTCGGGCCGCAACGAGGACATCGACTTCAATGCCGAAGACTTCATGGCGCGGGTCAACAGCGATCTGATCGGCAAGTTCGTCAACATCGCTTCGCGCTCGGCGGGCTTCATCGCCAAGCGCTTCGAGGGCAAGCTGGGTGCCATCACGGCCGACGGCCAGGCCCTGCTGGCTGCGCTGCAGGCGGCCACGCCCGGCATCACGGCCAGCTACGAAGAACGTGAATACGGCAAGGCCCTGCGCGACATCATGCTGCTGGCCGACAAGGTCAACGCCTATGTGGACCAGAACAAGCCCTGGGAACTGGCCAAGCAAGAGGGCCAGGACGCCCGCCTGCACGACGTCTGCACCGTCTGCATCGAAGCCTTCCGCCTGCTGAGCCTGCAGCTCAAGCCCGTGCTGCCCGCGCTGGCTGCGCAGGTCGAAACCTTCCTGAACGTCGCCCCCTTCACCTTTGTCCAGGCGCAAAACCTGCTGGGCGCGGGCCACGCCATCAACGCCTACCAGCACCTCATGCAGCGCGTGGACGTGAAGCAATTGGAGGCCTTGTTTGAAGTTCCCGAACCCGTGGTCGAAAAAATCTTGCCTGGCGGCGAAGAAATCGCCCCGGTCATCGCCATCGACGACTTCGCCAAGATCGACCTGCGCATCGCCCAGATCGTCAACTGCGAGGCCGTGGAGGGCTCGACCAAGCTGCTGCGCCTGACGCTGGACGTGGGTGAGGGGCGCACCCGCAACGTGTTTTCGGGCATCGCCAGCATGTACAAGCCCGAAGACCTGGTGGGCAAGCTGACGGTGATGGTGGCCAACCTGGCCCCGCGCAAGATGAAGTTCGGCGTCTCCGAAGGCATGGTGCTGGCCGCCAGCCACGCCGACGAGAAGGCCGAGCCGGGCATCTACGTGCTGCACCCCTGGCCGGGTGCCAAGCCGGGCATGCGCATCCACTGACGCCCTTCAAGCATTGGATTCAATCGGGATCTGACCCCGATTGAATCAACCCGAAAGGTCGTTCAGTTGGCTGTAGGGTGGCTGGGGCATACTGTCCTGGCCATGAAACTTGACCTGAACCTGTTTCGACCCAAGCTGCTCGACAGCCTGTCCGGCTACGACCGCCAGCAGCTGATCAAGGATGTGGGGGCCGGCATCACCGTGGGCATCGTGGCCCTGCCGCTGGCCATGGCTTTTGCCATCGCCTCCGGGCTCAAGCCCGAAGCGGGTCTTTTCACCGCCATCATTGCGGGCTTCCTGATCTCGGCGCTGGGTGGCAGCCGGGTGCAAATTGGCGGCCCCGCCGGGGCGTTCATCGTCATCGTCTACGGGATCCTGGAGCACTACGGTCTGGCCAACCTGATCCTGGCCACGGCCATGTCGGGCGTGCTGCTGTTCCTGATGGGCCTGTTCCACCTGGGTACCCTGGTGCGCTTCATCCCGGTGTCGGTGGTGATTGGCTTCACCAACGGCATCGCGGTGCTGATCATGCTCTCGCAGATCAAGGACTTTCTGGGTCTGAAAGTCCCGTCCATGCCCGCCGACTTTTTCGGCATGCTGGCCGCGCTGCAGGCGCAGCTGCACACGGTGCAACTGCCGGCGCTGCTGGTGGCGCTGGGCTCGCTGTCGCTGCTGGTGGGCTGGATGCGGCTGGGCCAGCGCCTGCAAAACACCCGCCACCGGTGGCTCAGCGCACTGCCCGGCTCGATCATTGCACTGCTGCTGGCCACGCTGGCCACCGCGGGCCTGTCGCTGCCGGTGGAGACCATTGGCAGCAAATTCGGCGGCATTCCCGCCAGCCTGCCGCAGCTGCAGTGGCCCGAGTTCAGTTGGGACTCGGCGCGCTTTTTGTTCATGCCCACCCTCACCCTGGCCTTGCTGGGCGCGATCGAGTCGCTGCTGTGCGCGCGCATCGCCGATGGCCTGACCGG
>VERU01000264.1 GCA_018882485.1 Rhodoferax sp.
CTCGTACTGCGCCGAGGCCTGGCGGCGCCCCAGTACCTGGCCGCGCAGGTGCCGCGAGCCCAGCGTGACCTCCAGCCCCGTCAGCACCGCCCCCCAGGGCAGGGGAAACGAGTAGCTCACCTCGATGTGCACGGTCTCGTCGTTGCGAAAGCGCTGCCGCAGCGTCATCTGCAGCAGCAGACCGCTCAGGCGGCCACTGGCCTGCACGGCGTGCAGCACCAGCGGGGTACCGGCCGACGTGCGCAGCGTGGCAGCTTCATTTTTCATCTTTTTCCTCCTGGATGAGCTGCCAGGCGGCCACCACCGCCTGGGCCAGTTTGCGAATGTCTTCGGGCGAAGCCCGGGCCTGCTCGGGCGAGATCTGCAGCTCCAGGCCAGGGGCCACCCAGATGTGGCTGCGCACCTCCACCGAGCCCGGCTGGCGCGCACGGGGCGGCACCGCCGGCGCGCTGCCCTGCAGCACCTCCCGCACCCGCTCCAGCGAGATACCCGCCTCGGTGAGCTGGCGCACGCGCAGCAGCGCATCCAGGTGCGACGGCAGGTAATACGCACCCCGCGTCTCGCCCACCGGCCGCGCCACCAACCCCTGCTGGATGTAGTAACGCACCGTGCGTCTGGGCAGCCCCGCCAGGGTGGCCAGCTCGTCCAGGGAAAAGGTTGGCGTGTTCACCCGTTCATCTTAACACCGATGCTGGCAAAATCAAGTGTCATAAATTGCAGCCGACCTGCGAGCCCCGCCAGGACCGCCATGGGCCTGCGGGTGGAAGACAAAGCGGCGCCGGACGTCCGGGCCGGAACCGAGCGGATCGTCACCCCCGGGCTGCAGGCCCGGCACTACACCATCTGATACAACCAGACCGCCCGCCCCTGCGCCCCGTCCAGCCGGGCTGTGGGGGGCGTATCGGGCACGGCAAACTCCAGACTGACCAGCCAGGCGCCGGGACGCAGTTCGGCACGGGCCTTGGCCAGCGCGCGCGGCATGCTCTCGGGCCGCTGGAACAGGTAGACCAGCTGGTAGCCCGACCAGTCGGCGAGCCAGATGTCGCCCTGGCGTACACGGGCCCAGGGGCAACGCCAGGCGCACAGCAGCCGCAAAGGCCGGCTCCACTCCAGGCCATGCACTTCGGCCAGTGGATAGGCACGCTGCAGGGCCTGCAGACCCTGACCCAGGCCGCAGCCGGCGTCCAGCACGCAGGCGCCGGGCGGCAGGGGCGCAAAGTCGGGCAGGTCATCCAGAGCGCCCTCGGGCGTGGGAAACAGCGGAGCGTCGCGCCAGGCACGCAGCGGATAGGCCAGCAGCAGCAGCAGCAGCGGCAGCAGCCAGGCCCAGCCGGGCAGGGACGGCAGCAGCGTGAGGACCAGCGAGATCGGAAAACCCAGGCCAATCAGCGCCCGGCGCCAGCGGGTGCCGCCCCAGGCGCTGCCCAGGGCGCCGGCGGCCAGGGCCGCCAACAGGGCCGGCGCCACGCCACCGCCTGCCGCCCGTACGCCGATGTACAACGACCAGGCCAGCCCCCAGACCAGCAGCGCCGGCAAGGGCCAGCCCAGGCGGGATTTCACGGGTTGCCGCGCAGGCGGTCGATCAGGCCATTGAGTTCGTCAAGCGAGCCGAACTGGATGCTGAGCTCACCCATGTCCTCTATCCGGCCGGCGCGCTTGACGCGCTTCTTGACGCGCACCTCGACCTGCGCGGTGAGCAGGTCGGACAGCTCTTCTTCCAGCCGCTTGAGGTCGCGCGACTTTTCCTTGGCCGGCTTGGGCGCAGTGAGCCGGAATTCGGCGCCCAGCTTGCGCACCAGAGCCTCGGCTTCGCGCACCGAGAGCTTGCGGGCGTTGATCTGGCTGGCCGCCGTGATCTGGGTGGCGCGGTCCAGCGCGAGCAGGGCGCGGGCGTGGCCCATGTCCAGATCGCCAGCCATCAGCATGGTCTGCACCGGCTCGGCCAGGTTGAGCAGGCGCAGCAGGTTGGAGGCGGCGCTGCGCGAGCGGCCCACCGCCTGGGCGGCGAGTTCGTGGGTCAGCCCGAACTCGCGCACCAGCCGCTGCAGGCCCTGGGCCTCTTCCAGGGGGTTGAGGTCTTCGCGCTGGATGTTCTCGATCAGCGCCATGGCGGCGGCGGCCTCGTTGGGCACGTCGCGCACCAGCACGGGCACGCTGTCCAGGCCGGCCAGGCGGGCGGCCCGGAAACGGCGCTCGCCGGCGATGATCTCGTACAGGCCCTGGTTGGCGCCCTCCTTGAGCTGGCGCACCAGGATGGGCTGCATGATGCCCTGGGCCTTGATGGATTCGGCCAGCTCGTACAGGGCGCCTTCGTCCATGCGGGTGCGGGGCTGGTACGTGCCGGGCACCAGATCGACCAGCCGGAGTTCGGCCGGGCGGCCACGCCGGGCGTCGTCGGCCAGCTCGCCGCCACCGGGTTCGCCCACGGTGGGGCCGAGCAGGGCTTCGAGGCCGCGTCCCAGGCCCTTGGGTTTCTTGGTCACCATGTGCGAACGGTCCCTGGTCAGAAAGTGGTGGATGAGGTCGGCGCCGCGTGGGCGGCGCTGGACGCCGGCCGTCCGGGGAGGGCCTGCAACGCCTGCAGGTGCGCCAGCCCTTGCGGCCAGTCGCCCAGGCCGGACTCGGCATTGAGGTGGCCAAAGGGCCCGAGCGGGACCAGACCGGCACCCCAGGCGCTGGCAAAGGCCTGGGCCCGCTCCGGCCGGCAGCAGGGGTCGTTGTCGGAAGCCAGCACCCGCGCCGCAAAAGGCAGGGGCTGCAGCGGCACCGGCACCCAGCTGTGCAGGGCCGCCCGCAGCGCGGGCTGTTCGGGGTCCCCCGGGGCCACCAGCAGCGCACCGCCGATCCGGTGGGTCTGGCGCGACAGGGCCGCCCAGGCGGCCACCAGCAGGCAACCCAGGCTGTGGGCCACCAGCCAGACAGGGCCCTGGGTGGGCGGGGTCTCCAGCACCGCTTCTTCCAGCCGGACCACCCAGTCGCCGCGCAACGGGTGCATCCAGTCGTGCTGCTGCACCCGCTCAAAGCCGTGGAGCGCCTCCCACCGGCTCTGCCAGTGGGCCGGGCCGGAGTCCTGCCAGCCCGGCAGAAGCAGCACGCGGTGCGAACCAGAAACGCTATGAATCATGTAGCAAACTATACAGACAGGGCAAGGGCTGAGGCCCGATTGGGCTACAAGGTTTCGATGCGCGCGACCATCTCCTGGGCAAAGGCCACAAAAGCCTGCGCCCCCTTGCTCGCGGGGTCGAACACCACGCCCGGCACGCCGTAGCTCGGGGCCTCGGCCAAGCGCACATTGCGCGGGATGACGGTGTCGAACACCTTGTTGCCGAAGCGGGCCTTGAGCTGGTCGCTGACCTGCTGCTGCAGGGTGATGCGCGGGTCGAACATGACCCGCAGCAGACCGATGATGGCCAGATCGCGGTTGAGGTTGGCGTGCACCTGCTTGATGGTATTGACCAGATCGGCCAGCCCTTCGAGCGCGAAATACTCGCACTGCATGGGCACGATCACCCCGTGCGCGCAGCACAGGCCGTTGAGGGTGAGCAGCGACAGCGAGGGAGGGCAGTCGATCAGGATGAAGTCGTAATCGGCATCGACCTCGGCCAGGGCCTGGCGCAGGCGCCGCTCGCGGCGCTCCAGTTCCACCATCTCGACCTCGGCGCCGGCCAGCTCGCGGTTGGCCCCCAGCACATCGTAGCCGCAGCCGGCCGCCTGCAGCTTGTCGCTGCGCGCCCGGGCTTCGGCCACGCTGGCCGACTCCAGCAACACGTCGTACACCGAGGTCTGCAGTGTGCGCTTGTCGATGCCCGAGCCCATGGTGGCATTGCCCTGCGGATCAAGGTCCACCATCAGGACGCGCTGGCCCACCTTGGCCAGACCGGCGGCCAGATTCACCGTGGTGGTGGTCTTGCCCACACCACCCTTCTGGTTGGCGATGCAGAAAATCCGGGCCATGGGGTCGCTCGTCCTGGAAAAGAAGGCGCTGCGAGGATGGGTCAGCGGGACAGGGCCAGCTTCAGCCCGAAACCGATCAGGCAGATCCCGGCCAGCTTGCTCAGGGCCGCGCTGATCGAGGGGTTGGCGCGCAGGCGTTCGGCCAGGGCATGGGTCAGCCACACCATGGTGACGCAATAGGCCAGACCCAGCGCGGCGATGGTCAGGGCCATGACGCCAAAGGTCAGCAGGCCCTGGTGGCGGTCCGGATCCACAAAGAGCGGGAAAAACGCCATGTAGAAAACAATGGCCTTGGGGTTGAGCAAGGTGATGGCAAAGCCCTGGCGCAGGTAATGACGGGGCCTGATGTTGAGCACCGGCTGGGCGCCTGGCCGGGCCGTGATCATGCGCCAACCCAACCAGGCCAGATAGGCCGCGCCCAGCCATTGCACCGCCACAAAGGCCGCGGGGTAGGACGTCATGACCGCCGCCACGCCGGCCACGGCCAGCCACAGAAGCACCTGGTCCCCCAGGATGATGCCCAGGCCAGCGGCCACCCCGGCA
>VERU01000265.1 GCA_018882485.1 Rhodoferax sp.
CTGTGGTGTAGGCCCCAATGCCCACAAACGCGGCTTGCCCGAACGAAGTCAGGCCACCAATGCCGGTGAGCAGGACCAAGCCGATGGAGACCAAGGCATACAAGCCGATGTAGTTGAGTTGGGCAATCCAGAAATCAGGCAAAGGCAGCCACGCCACGATGGGCAAGGCGACAGCCAAGATGAGGATAGGAAGATTTTTTTTCATGTCAGTGGTCCTCATCCGAGTGGCCGCTGCGCAAAGAGCGCACCAACAAGATGGGAAGAATCAAGGTGAACACGATCACCTCTTTGAAGGCGCTGGCCCAAAACGAGGCAAAGGCCTCGACCACGCCGACAAACAACGCCCCCAGCAAGGCGCCGGGGTAGCTGGCCAGACCGGCCACCACGGCGGCGACGAAGCCCTTGAGCCCGATCAGAAAGCCCGAGTCGTAGAACACGGTGGTGGTCGGGCCGATCAGCAGGCCGGAAAGGGCTCCAATCAGCGCAGCCATGGCAAAACTCAGCTGCCCCGATGCGTTGGACGAGATGCCCATCAGCCGGGCGCCCAGCCGGTTGACGGCCGTGGCGCGCAGGGCTTTTCCGTAGAGCGAGCGCTCGAAGAACAGCCACAGCAGCACGATCAGGGCCAGCGACACACCGAAGATGATCAGGGTCTGCCCCGACAGGCTGACGGCGCCGGCACTGAAACGCTGGTCCCAGAAGCTCGGGTTGCGGAAGCCCTCGGCCCCGAAAAACAGCAGGCCCAGCCCGGTCAGCGCGACGTGCACCCCCACCGAGACGATCAGCAGCACCAGCGGGGTGGCGGCCTCCAGCGACTGGTAGGCCACCCGGTACACCAGGGGGCCGAAAGCGGTGACCACGGCCACGCTCAAGCCGGCCTGCAGCCACATCGACCACTGCTGGGGTGCGGCCCAGACCGTGATGGCCGCCACCAGCACCGGGACGGCCAGGGTGCGCAGGCCGGCTGCCAGGGCGCGGGCGCTCCCGCTGCCCTGACGCCAGCGCTGTGTTGCCTCCATCGCAGCGGCCAGGCCCGCCAGCAGCAGCAGCAGCCAGACCGTGCCCGGTACCTTGCCGGCCTGCAGCATGGCCAGGGTGAGGGCACCGTAGGCGACAAACTCGCCCTGCGGGATGAAGATCACGCGGGTGACGGTGAACACCAGCACCGTGGCCAGGCCCAGCAGGGCATAGACCGCGCCGTTGGTGACACCGTCGAGCAGGAGTATGCCGACGATGGAAGCGTCCATGGGGTCTTACTCGACCTTGAACTGGCCGTTCACGACCTTGGTGAGCACGCCGGTTTCCATGGTGTAGCCCCAGTGGTCGTCCTTGGTCCAGTTCATCACGCCGTGGGCAAACACGGTGCGGCCCATGGTCTCCAGGCTGTCACGCATGGCCGTGCGGAACTCGGGCGTGCCGGCCTTGGCCTTCTTCAGGGCCAGGGGAACGGCTTTTTCCAGGGCAATGATCGCGTCGTAGGCATGGCCAGCGAACTGGTTGCGGCTGTTGGGGCCGTAAGCCTTCTCGAATTTCTGAACGAAGTCCAGCGCGGCTTTCTTGGAGGGGTGGCTGTCGGGCAGCTGGTCACCCAGCAGGGCGGGGCCGGACACCACGAACGTGCCCTCGACGGTCTTGCCGCCCACGCGCGGCAGGTCGGGTGTGGCTGCGGCGTGGGTCTGGTAGATCTTGCCCTTGTAGCCTCGTTCAGCCAGGCCCAGTTGCGGCATGGCCGCACCCGAACCCGAGGCGACCACCAGGATGGCGTCCGGATTGGCGGCATTGAGCTTGAGCGCTTGCGGTGTGACGCTGGTGTCGGTGCGGGCAAAACGCTCCGTGGCCACCAGCTTGATGCCAGCCTGGTTCAGCTGGGGCGTGATTTCATTGAGCCACTGTTCGCCGTAGGCGTCGGTGTAGCCCAGAAAGCCAACGGTCTTGACGCCCTGTTTCTTCATGTGCTCGACCACCGCGTGGCCCATGACGGTGTTGGATTGAGGCAGACGGAACAGCCACTTGTCCTTGCCGGCCGGCACACCCACCGGCGAACCGGCCAGCTGCACCGTGCCGGCTTCGGCGGCGATGTCGGTCATGGCGGCGGCCACGGGGGTCAGGCAGGAGCCGATGATCAGGTCGACCTTGTCTTCGGTCACGAAACGGCGGGCGTTGGCGGCACCTTTGCCCGGGTCGCTGGCGTCGTCGAGGATGATGTACTGGACTTTCTCGCCACCGATGGTCTGGGGTGCCAGCTTGAGCTGGTTCTGCATCGGGATGCCCAGGCCGGACCCGGGGCCGGTGAGCGACAGGCTGACGCCGATCTTGATGTCGGCCAGCGCGGCGGTTGCCGTCAGGGCCAGGCTGGCGATGGCAATCAGGGTGGGTTTGAGTTTCATGGAAGTCTCCTCAGGTGGGTTGGTAACAGGGTTGCGGGTTGGGGCGCTTCAGCTGCACAGCGCCTTGATGTCGTCCGGCACCGGGATGGCCTTGATGCGGTCGGGGTCGTCCGGGTGACGGATGCAGAAAGCCCGGGTTTCCAGGCCTTCGCACAGCACGGTGTCGCCCCGCATCACCACATGCTTCTGCTGCAGCGTCTTGGCGCGCCATTCGGCCACGCTGGTGTGCACCTGCAGGGTTTCGCCGTAGGTGGCGGGGCGGATGAAGCGGGTGTGGATCTCCAGCAGCGGGGTGCCAATGATGCCGGTGGTCTTGACCAGCTCGCGCCAGGGCGGCACACCGCACTTGACGAAGAAGTTGAGCGACGAGGCGTCCATCCACTTGGAGAAGTTGGGGAAGAACACGATGCCGGCGGGGTCGCAATCGCCGAACATCACTTCCACCTGATAGACCACGGTCTTGCTCATGGTGTTCAGGCCGCCTGCGGGTTTTCGATCAGCAGCGCAATGCCCTGGCCGCCGCCCACGCAGGCGCTGGAAATGCCGTAACGCAGGCCGCTGCGCTGGAGTTCGCGCGCCAGCGTGAGCGTCAGGCGCACGCCGGTGGCGGCCAGCGGGTGACCCAGCGCGATGGCGCCGCCGTTGACGTTGAGGCGGTCCAGGTCCAGGCCCAGCTCGCGCGACACGGCCAGGGTTTGCGCGCCCTGCGCCTCGTTGATCTCGAACCGGCCGATCTGGTCCAGAGTCAGACCGGTGCGCGAGAGCAGCAGGCGGATGGCCGGGGCGGGACCGATGCCCATGATCTCGGGCGGCACACCCACCACGGCGGCGGCCCGCACCTGGGCCAGCGGCTGCAGGCCCTGCGCCTTTGCGTAGGCTCCCGAGGTGACCACGCAGGCGGCGGCGGCATCGACCAGCGCGGAGCTGTTGCCGCCGGTCTGCACCCCGCCCTCGTGCACTGCCTTGAGCTTGGCCAGCACCTCGATGGGCGAGGGGCGCGGGTGGGTGTCGCTGGACACCTCGGTCACCTTGCCCTGCAGCCGGATGCTGCGGCTGCGGTAGCCCGGCAGCTCGAAGGTCTCATTGACCACCGGAACGATTTCGCCCGCCAGGAAGCCGGACTGCTGGGCGGCCACGGCGCGCGCAAACGAGCTGGCAGCGAAGGCATCGACCTCCTCGCGCTGGATGCCGTACTTGCGCGCCAGGTTCTCGGCGGTCTGGATCATGTTGATGCCGGCAGCCGAGTCTTTCAGCGCTTCCCACATGTAGTCCTTGAAGCCCACCGGTGCGCCCAGCTTGAAGCCGGTGCGGTGGTCGAAGGCCGCGATGGGGTTGCGCGTCATGCTCTCGGTGCCCACCACCAGCGCCGCGCCGGCCATGCCGGCCCCGATCTGCTCGCCCGCCTGGCGGAACAGCTCGAAGCCGGTGCCGCAGATGCGTTGCGCCATCTGCGCGGGCACCTCCACGGGCACACCGGCGTACAGGCCGATGTGGCGGGGCAGCATGAACTGCTCGAAGTCGCCCGGCGCCATGTTGCCTGCGATCACCGAGCCGATATGGGCCGCCGGGATCCCCGAGCGCCCGAGCGCTGCGCGGGCTGCCTTGATGCCCAGGTCGGTGGGCGAAAGGTGGCCGAGTGCGCCGCAGTAGTCGACCATCGGGGTGCGCATGCCGGGGTGCATCCAGACGTCGTCGAATGCGTTGAAAAAGCCTTTGGATGCCATGGTGGATGTCTGGAAAGCAGGGGATGCAGGGTTGGGAAACGCAGGGGATTCAGACCTGCGGCTTGAGGATGACGTGCAGCCGGTCCTCGTGCAGCGCGGCCACGGTGTCGGCACGGTGCGCCAGCACCGCGCGCTGGTTGATGGACCCCTTGTCGGTGATCTCGCCGCGGTCGATGGTGGGGGCTTCGGCCAGCAGGCACAGGCGGGCGATGCGGTTGGCGCTGCCCGTGGCGCTGGCGGCCAGTTCATCGACCACCCGCTGGAAGAAGGCCTGCACTGGCGCGCTGGCCAGCACGTCGGCCAGCGGTGCCTCGGCGGGCAGGGCGGCGAGCGTGCGCACGGCCGGGGTGGGGAACACCATGGCGCC
>VERU01000642.1 GCA_018882485.1 Rhodoferax sp.
CCCCCGCCGAAACCGGCTGGATACCCATCCACAATCCACTACCGCTCCAGCCGAAGAAGCCTCGCACTGCCGAGGCGTTGATCACCATATAGCCCATGGTGATGACGAGGCCCGCCAGCATGCCGGCAACCGCGGCAAAACCGGTGGCTCGGCTCCAGAATATCCCGAACACCATGGCTGGAACAAAGGCCGCGGCCGCCAGTGAAAACGCCGCCGACACCAGGTACAGGATTTCACCGGGTCGCTGTGCCGCGACAAAAGCCGCCAGAAGCGCAACGATCAGCAGCACGAATTTGGACAGCATCACCCGCTTGAACGCATCTTGCCCTTGGCCCCGGGGCGTCGAGAACCCGTCGTAAGCCACCGCACTGCCGATGGTCAGCAGCAATCCATCGGCCGTGGACAAGGCCGCTGCGAGTCCGCCTGCCGCCACCAATCCGGAAATGACGTAGGGCAAGCCGCCGAGTTCAGGCGTGGCGAGCATCACGATATCGGCGCCCAGGCGGAGTTCCGAAAACTGAAGGATGCGGTCGCCATTGACATCGCTGGCCGAAATGAGTGTGGGATCCACCTTGGCCCATTGCGCGATCCATATGGGCAGGGCATCGAAATCACGACCCACCCACTCACTCATGATGGCGAACTTGACCAGTGCCGCCAGTGCGGGGACCGAGATGTACAGCAGGGCAATGAAGAAAAGAGACCAGGCGACCGAGCGGCGTGTTTCGGAAACGCTGGACGTCGTCAGAAAGCGGGTCAGCAGGTGCGGCATCCCGGCGGTACCCACCATCAGGCAGAACATCAGCGCCAGAAAATTCAGCCGGGATGCCTCGGGGGTCTGCAGCAAGGTTCCGCTGGCATCGGCCACCGGCGGGAAGGGGTGGACATGGGGAGGCATCCCAGCCAAGGGGCGCGCCCGGTCCCGGCTGTCGATCCAGGCCCGGGTCCAGACGTCACGGGCCGCGACGGCATCGCGCGGCAGCGCGGCCAACTCTCGACGCACCTCAATGATCGCGGCATCATCGGCACGCCGCTCCTGCAATTGCCGAAGGGTGTTCAGCAAAGCCTGCCGG
>VERU01000266.1 GCA_018882485.1 Rhodoferax sp.
TGCCTGCTGGATCGGCTGCTATGGGTATTGAAGCGATTCCCGTGTTGCGCCAGGCCGACTCGGGGGCTGACCTGTTGTCCCAGGGCTCCGCACCCGAGATCCAACCCACTGAAGAAGGCGATTTTTGGCAGCAACTCGTGCAGCAACTCGTGGACACCGAGGCGGTCACGGCGCTGACGCGGGAATTGGCCCTGCAGTCCCAGTTGGTGGCCCGCGATACCGATCAATGGCTGTTGCGCGTGGAGCGGGAGTCCCTGAGCCAGCCGGGCGTCCGGGAGCGCCTGGCGTCGGCCTTGGCCGCTGCCGGCCACGGGGTCGCCTTGGTGGTGGAAGTCGGCCGGGTCACCGACAGCCCGGCGCGCCGTTCGGCAGCGGCCGGTGCAGAGCGCCAGCTGGCCGCCGAAAAGCTGATATTCGAGGACTCGTTCGTGCAGTCCATGATGCGTGACTTTGGAGCGAAAATCGTCCCCGGCAGCATCAAGGCCGCCTGATTTCCAGCGCGTGGTCAACCGCAGCCCCGGTTTTTCCCATTTTCCAGGTACAGGAGCAGCATGTTCAACAAAGGTCAACTCGCCGGTCTCATGAAGCAGGCCCAGGCCATGCAGGACAACCTGAAGAAGGCACAGGAGGAACTCGGTCAGGTGGAGGTGACGGGCGAATCCGGCGCAGGCCTGGTCAAGGTCACCATGACCTGCAAGCACGATGTGAAGCGGGTTGCCATCGACCCCAGTTTGCTGGGTGATGATCGCGACATGCTCGAGGATCTGGTGGCTGCGGCCTTCAATGCCGCAGTTCGCAAGGCAGAGGAGACGTCGGCAGAGAAGATGGGCAAGCTGACGGCGGGCATGCCGGGGCTGCCTGGCGGCATGAAATTTCCGTTCTGACCGGGTCGTTGCCGGTGTCCGGTACGCCTGCACTCGACACCCTGGTTCAGGCTCTGCGGCGCTTGCCGGGCGTCGGCGTGCGCTCCGCCACGCGCATGGCCTTCCACCTGATGCAGCACGACCGGGCGTCGGCGTTGCTGCTGTCACGGGCGCTGGCTCAGGCTAGCGAGCAGGTGCGGCATTGCGAACGCTGTCACACCTTCACCGAAGCGGCCGTGTGCGCCACCTGCCTGGACCCGCGCCGCGATGCCAGCCAATTGTGTGTTGTGGAGACGCCGGCCGATCAGTCTGCGGTGGAACGGACAGGCGCCTATCACGGGCTTTATTTCGTGCTCATGGGCCGACTCAGTCCGCTCGATGGCGTAGGACCCCGTGACATTGGTCTGGAAAAACTCTTTGAGCGGGTGGGCGACGGGCTGGTCCAGGAGGTGATCCTGGCCACCAATTTCACGGCCGAAGGCGAGGCCACGGCCCACGTGATTGCGCAGGCACTCAAGGGCAGGGGCATGGTGCCCACGCGGCTGGCCCGCGGTGTACCGGCCGGAAGCGAACTGGAATATGTGGATCTGGGGACCATCGCCCACGCGCTGGTGGACCGTCGCTGACCAACGCAGACCCCTTATGACCTCCCTGACCGTGGCCCATCTCTGCGTGCTGGTCGCCAGCCTGCTGCCCATCCTGTGTGCCGGCATCGCCAAATGGGGCACGTTCGGGCGGTCCCGTCGGGACGGCGGTTACGACAATGACAACCCGCGATCCTGGCTGGCAGCCCAGACCGCCTGGCGGGCCCGCGCCAATGCGGCCCAGGCCAACAGTTTCGAGGCGCTACCCCTGTTCATCGGTGCGGTGCTCATTGCCCATCAGGTGGGCGTATCCCAGGCAACGCTGGATGGTCTGGCCGTTGTTTTTGTGCTGCTGCGGCTGGCTTACATCGCCTGTTATGTCGGTGGCTGGTCCACCCTGCGCAGCCTGGTGTGGGTGGCGGGGTTGGGCGTCTGTATCGCGATCCTGCTGTCGGGATGGCGCTGAGGCTCTGACACCCTGCGGCCAAACGGACGGACTCCTCGCAGCAACCTCTAGAATGGGCTGCGGGGTTCCCGGTCCCAGACCTGAAGGAGATATGAACTTGTCGTTCGGAGCAGAACTTGCCGCTCAGCGGCCCCGGGAGTGGGTGTGACGCCGTCAGGAGTGCCGGTTGCGGTGCGGATGGGTGGACGTTCGCTGATCCTCGCGGTTGCGGCCTTTGCGTCGATTGCCATCTGTGTCACGGCGGCTCTGGCCGCATACACCCTGCGCCAGAATGTCAAGCGCGAGTGGGCTGAACAACTGGCCAGCCTGTCCCTGATCCTGTCCGAGCAGGCGTCTCAAACCCTGTTTTCGGCCCACACGGTTCTGGACAGCCTCACGGCGGTGGTCAAGCAGGCCAAGCTGGAGGACGAAGCCGCCTACCGCAACTTTGTGTCCCAGGAAGCGCAGCACAAATTGCTGGTGGATCGCACCGTGTCCAATCCTATCATCGATGTGGCGACCTTCGTCGGCAAGGATGGCGCGGTGCTCAATTTCACCCGTTCCTTTCCACCCGCTCGCATCAACCTGGCGGACCGGGACTACTACCAGGCGCATGCTGCAGATCCGGCGATCGATGTGTACACCAGCGTACCCGTGCGCAACAAAGGCAACGGCAAATGGGTGTTTTACATCTCGCGGCGCGTCAACAACAGCCAGGGCGAGATGCTGGGCCTGATCCTGGTCGGGGTATCGGTGGAGGTGTTCTCCAAGTTTTACGAGCGGGTGGGCGGCAATCTCGGTGAGGGCGCGTCGTTGACCCTGTACCGGGACGATTTGACGCTGATGACCCGCTGGCCGTTCGTGGACAACCTCGTCGGCAAGCAGAACCTCAACAGCGCCACCCGAACGGTGATCGTCGATCGCAAGCTGAGCCATGATGTGGTGGTGACCGATAGCCCTCGGGGAACGGTCGGTGACGCCCCCCAGGCCCGCATGGCCGCGCCGCGTCGCCTGGACCGCTACCCGTTCATCGTCACTCCAGTGATCACCGAAGAGTTTTATCTGCGTGGCTGGCGCGGCAGTGTGGCCTGGATTTCCTTTACCACGGCGGTCAGCCTGCTGCTGGTCCTGCTGGGTGCCCGTGCGCTGTTGGGGGCCGACCGCCGGGTCCGTGTGGAACTGGCGGAGCGCAAGCAGGCCCAGGATTCGTTGCGGCAGGCTCACGAGCAGCTCGAGACCCGGGTGGCGCAACGCACCGCCGAACTGACGCAGGAGGTTGGAGAGCGCAAGCGGGCGCAGGAAGAGCTGGCCCGGGTGAACGCCCACATTGCGGAGGTCTCGCACCGGGCGGGCATGGCCGAGGTGGCCAACAGCGTGCTGCACAACGTGGGCAATGTGCTCAACAGTGTGAACGTGTCGGTCGCCGTGCTGGCGGAGCAACTCCGGCGTACACCTCTGGCGGACCTGCCGAAGGCTGCGGCCTTGCTGCGCGAGCACCGAGCCGATCTGGCGACTTTTCTGGTACAGGATGATCGGGGGCGTCAGCTTCCGGGCTTCATCGAGTTGCTGGCGGGGCAGTGGGAGCAGGAACACCGGGTCCTGCAAGCGGAGACAGAGCAATTGGCCAACAGCCTGCAGCATGTCAAGGATGTGGTCAGCCGCCAGCAATCGCTGAGCGGTCAATCCGGCCTGACGGAGGCTCTGCAGATCCCGCAGCTGGTCGCGGATGTGCTGGCCATCCACGGTTCGGCCCTGGAACGCACGGCCATCCGCGTCCGCCAGTCCCACGCGGTCGCCTCCAGCTGGTTGGGTGACCGCAGCAAGATCACCCAGATCCTGCTCAACCTGATCGTGAATGCCCAGGAATCACTGACGGCCGCTGCGCTGGCGGAGCCTGTGATCGACATCCGCAGCCATCTGGATTCCGACGGGCGTCTGGTTATCCAGGTTGCCGACAACGGCCTGGGGATCTCGGCCGATGCGTTGGGTCGGCTGTTCAGCTATGGATTCACCACCAAGCCCTCCGGCCATGGCTTCGGCTTGCATGCCAGTGCGCTGGCTGCCCAGGAAATGGGGGGCGCGCTGCAGGCCGCCAGCGATGGACCCGGCCGCGGTGCGTGTTTCACGCTGCTCCTGCCGGCCAGGGCGTCAGGAGGTAGCCCTGCATGATGACCCTTGAAGCGCGCTCTCCGCGGCGCATTCTCATCGTTGATGACAACCCCGCCATCCACGAGGATTTCCGCAAGGTGTTGTGTCCGGTGGCACGGCCTTCCGATGAGCTCAGGGGCGCTGCCGCTGCCCTGTTCGGACGGCCGGTGGACGGACCCGCCACGACGACCTACCAGGTGGATGTGGCTTCCCGCGGACAGGACGGGCTGGCCCGGGTGCGCGAGTCGATGGCGGAGCAGCAGCCCTACATGCTGGCTTTCGTGGACATGCGCATGCCCAACGGCTGGAACGGCATTGAAACCACGCGCCAGATCTGGGCCATCAACCCATTGCTGCAGATCGTCATCTGCACCGCCTTCTCGGACTACTCCTGGGATGAAATCCGCTCGGAGCTACCCCAGAA
>VERU01000267.1 GCA_018882485.1 Rhodoferax sp.
GGTGGTGGGGGCCACCTACCCGGCCGAGATCGAGCGGGTGCGCGCGATCGCCCCCGAACTGCCGCTGCTGATACCCGGCATCGGCGCCCAGGGCGGTGACGCCCTGGCCACGGTGCGTGCCGGCTGGCGGGCCCGTGGCGGCCAGACGGTTGCACCCATCGTGGTGAACTCGTCGCGCGCGATCCTGTACGCCTCGGCCGGGCCCGACTAAGCGCAGCCGGCCCGACCGGAGGCGTTGCGCACCCGCGCCCTGCTTCAGTCGGCCTGTTCCTGAAACACCGACGGGCCGCCGCCGCCCAGCGCGGCCAGGCGCCGGCGGCGGTGGTTGCGCAACAGGCCAGGGGGCTGCTGCAGGGCGGTCACAAAGGCCCGCACGGCGCTGCGGTGCGCACGCCGGATGATGTCGCGGTCGCGCACCGCCAGGGTGTGTTCGGGTGCCCGGCCGCACAAGCGCTTCATGTCCCGGAAGACCCGGTCCTGGCCGGCGCCATTCTGGGTGCAGAAGAACGCCAGCCGCCGCAGTTCGTCGCGGTGCCGCTGCAGCCAGCTGCGCACCGGAGCGGCTACGCGCCAGCACCAGACCGGGGTGCCGACCACCACCAGGTCGTAGTCGCCGGGCGCATGGCGCGACGGTGCGATGCCGGTGCCCCGGCCCAGAATGGCGTTGAGGGTGCAACGCCAGTCGCCCGGGCGTTCGTGGCCGGCGGCATCGACGATGCGCTCCAGGTCGGCGCCGCAACCGCGAGCGATCTGGCGCGCCACGGTCTGTGTGAACCCGGTGCGCGAGTGGTACACCACCAGGATGCGCGGCATGGTCCCCATGGCCAGGGGCTGCCCGGTTCGGCTGCGGGGATCGTCCATCAGAACGAGGTCGGCATGCGCAGGGTCAGCGACAGGTCGGGCGTGTCGCGGGTCAGGCCGGCGCCGATCGACAGGTTGAGCGCGGTTCGCGGATTCAGCCGGTACGAATAGCCCAGCAGCAGGGTGGCCAGCTGGGTGCGCACCGAGCCGGCCTGCACCTGCCCATTGACCTCGGTGCGGCCGATGGAGACGTGGTCGTAGCCCAGGCTGAAGGACGACTTTTCATTGATCGCCAGCCCCATGCCCACGTTGAAGCCCACCGCCGCACCCGGCGTGATGGTGCCGATGTACTCTTCCTCGTTGTTCAGCACCCGCCGGCTGACACCGTCGCGGCCCATCTGGTGCGTGTAGTTGATGCCGCCGAAGAACACCGCCGGGTCCGAGGGGTACAGCACGGTCAGCCCGAGCTGCACGGAGTTGAATCCCGAGCCGGTGGGCAGGGTCAGCGGCAGCCCCGAACCCGAGGCGTTGCCCACGCAGGCGGTGATGCAGTCGGTCACCACCTCGAACGGATCGCGCCCGGTGCGCGTCTTCAGCCGCAGGCTGCCGATGTAGTAGGGCCTGCTGGGCCCGCCCTCGTTGATCTGGTAGCGCGCCGCCAGCTCCACATCGCCGATGCCGATGCCATCGGCGTCGAACACCCGGTCGCTGGAGCTCGGGTTGGCGATATCGCGGCTCACCGTGGAGTCGGAGCGGTAGGTGTAGGGCAGCCGGCCCTCGATCTCCAGCCGGCGGGTCAGTCCATAGCGGGCGGTCAGCGCGCCGGTGGTGCTGCTGCGCTTGACCTCGCGCACGTCGACCAGTCCGATCAGCAGCGCCGGGATCACCGTGTATCCCACCAGCGCGACCCGGTTGCTCGACGAGTAGCTGTACTGCAGCGAGGGTTCCAGCACGGTCTGGCCCGGCGGGGTCAGTACCCCGGGCTGCTCGAAGATCGGCGCCACCTCGGGCGGGCGGCTCTGGGACTGCGGTGGCTGACCGACCGGGGCGATGTCCTGCGCGGGCGCCTGCGCCAGCCAGATCGGGTTGCGCGGGCTGTCCTCGCCTTGCAGGGTCCCATCCAGGTCCAGCCGCAGGGCCGGCGGGCTGGCCGGGGGTGAGGTTTGCGCCCACGTGCTGCCGGCCAGCAGCAGGGAACCGAGGACCGCGCAGACCGCGGCAGCAGGAATCGAGTTGGCCATGGAGGTGCTCCGTTGCAGGTAAGGCGGCGCGCCCGTACGGGTCCGGACGGGAGGATGTGCGTCCGGGGCAGTATCCGCAGCCGGCTGCGGCGTCCCTTTGCGTATTCGCAAATCCGGCGGCCCGGATCGGTCCATCGGGCGGCTCTGACCTGGCGCAAACGCCCCGGCCCGAGCCGCCCTAAGCTGAGGGGTGCGCGATCAGGAGCAACAGCCCAACCCGACCCCCATTCCAGACACCATGTCCCTGCCCGGCGGCCTGCCGCAGCGCTCGGGGCCCGGTCCGACCGAGCCGGCGCAGCGTCCCCCACCGGCCGCAACGGCCATGGGGATGGTCGGTGTCAGCCCGGCCATGGTGCAACTGCGGCGCCAGATCGCCAAGGTGGCGCGGGCCGATGCGCCGGTGCTGATCTGGGGCGAGAGCGGCAGCGGCAAGGAGCTGGCGGCGCGGGCGATCCATCAGGCCTCACGTCGTGCGGCCGGGCCGCTGGTGGCCCTGAATTGCGGGGCGATGCCGGCCAGCCTGATCCAGTCCGAGCTGTTCGGCCACGAGCGGGGCGCATTCACCGGCGCCCACCGCGAGCGGCGTGGCCTGATCGAGTCGGCCAACGGGGGAACCCTGTTTCTCGACGAAATCGGAGACCTGCCGCTGGACCTGCAGGCCAATCTGCTGCGATTTCTGCAGGAACGCCGGATTCAGCGCATCGGCGCCGTGCGCGACATCGAGGTCGATGTCCGGGTGGTGGCCGCTTCGCACCTGCGGCTGCAGGGCGAGGTCGATGCGGGGCGATTTCGGGCCGATCTCCTGTACCGGCTCAATGTGCTGCCGCTCACGGTGCCCGCCTTGCGCGAGCGGCGCCAGGACCTGGATCTGCTGAGCGACCACTTCTTCGGGCTGTATGCGCCCGAGGGGCCATCCCGGCTGCAGGGCTTCAGCGAGCCGGCCCGGCGGGCGCTGCATGCCCATGACTGGCCAGGCAATGTGCGGGAGCTGATCAACCGCATCCAGCGTGCCAGGGTGATGGCCGATGGCCGATGGATCACCCCGGCCGATCTCGATCTGGCGCAGGCCCCTGTTCCCGATCCGTCGCAACGGCTGGAACAGGTGCGCTGGCAGGCCGAGGCCGAGGCCTTGCGCCGCAGCCTGGAGCGTCAGCGCCACAACATCACCCGTACCGCTCGGGAGCTGGGTGTCTCGCGGATGACGCTGTACCGCCTGATGAACAAGCACGGCCTGTCCTCCGATCCGGTGGGCGGCCCGTCCCCATGACCGTCCTCCCAGCGACCGCCCGCCGGCCTGAACCCCGTATCTGTGACCGTCTCGCCAGCGAGACAGCGGCCGCCCGACCCCCGGTCAGCCCCTGGTTCCGGGGAGCACGGGCGGCATCGGGGCCGGTCACGGCCCGCTGCGGCAGGCCCGGCTGTCACGGCACAGTGACAACCCGGCCCGCGGCCCGCCGCGGCTTCGCCCCGAGGCCGGGTCGCAACGCCCGGCGCCGGGTCTGTGTTGCCTTGCAAATCAAGCACTTGCAGCACCGGACCGGGTGGCTGGCACCGATGTTGCAATGCACCAGGCGGCCGGACAGCGGATGAGCGCTCCGGCTCTGGGAGTCTCATCGATCGTCAACTTACAAAGGATCTACCATGAAGAAAACCCTCTTGGCTTCGGCGATGGCATTGGCCTTCGGCCTGTCCGCACCGGTGATGGCCAGCGACATGTCCCACGGCCAGGGCCAGGGCCAGGGATCGGAGCAGGCCCATGTGTCGGGCGCAGCCGCTCAGGACCATGCCAACGCGAGTCAGGATTCGTTCAACCGCACCGACAACAGCAACCGGGCCAACCAGAACAACTCGGATGGCGATGCCAAGGCGTACGACCCGGGCGCCGTGGCGGCCAACAACGGCGGCTGGGCGACTTCCACGCTGAGCAATTCGTTCAACACCTCGCGGGCGGTGGCCACCAGCAAGCTCGACGGCTCGGTCAGCCACAACATGATCATGGGTCTGGGCAACAAGGCCATGAACAGCGGTGACGCCAATGGCGGACGGGCCGGCACCGGCTGGGGCGGCGTGGGTCTGGGCGGCAGCGCACTCAGTCTGGGGGCCAAGGGCGGTACAGCGCTGGGTGGCGATGGCGGATCGGGTGGCAAGGTGTTCAACGGCGAGGCCGAGACGGGCAGCGCCGACACCGGCTCCAACCGCACCCAGGCCGGGGCCGGCGGCGGCTCGGCCGGCACATCCGGTCGCGCTGGCGCACCGCATGACATGGCCCGCCACGGCGGGGGTGACCAGCCCTCGGGCAGTGGCACCGGCGGCGCGGCAACGGCCGGCACCACCAGCACCACCGGCCAGGCCGGTACCGGCGCGGCGGGCAACGCCGGGACCGGGGGCGCCGGCGGCGCCGGAGGGGGCATGACC
>VERU01000268.1 GCA_018882485.1 Rhodoferax sp.
GGTCTGCACGTTGTAGCGGTAGGCCTCGCGCTTGAGCACCGTGCCCTCGCCGAACCAGCCGCCGGGGGGCAGGCCGGCAAACGTGAGGGTCTGGCCATCGGCGTTCTCGCCGCTCATCTTGAGCAGGCCATCGACGACGCCGAACCAGTAGGTCACCGGACGGCCCACGCGACAGATCAGGTCGCCGGGCTGCGCCTCGCTGATGCGCAGTGCGGCCACGGCAATGTCGCGCTCCTCGGCGGTGAGCAGCGCCAGCCACGGGATGCCGGCCAGCTCGGCGGGCGTGGGCGCGCGGCGGCGCTCGTGCAGGGAGGAATCGCGGGTCATGGAATGCGGTGTGACAAGGGAAACTACCACCTAGGGTCTACCCTGAATTGTCGTTGGAACGACAACATGACGTCAAACTGAAGCCTACTATTCGTCGCATGACGGTTGCAGCCCGGTCTGGGCTGCCTACGGACAAACAAGGAATCGGGATGCAGACGACCTTTCCGCGACTTCTGCTCAAGCACGCTGCCGAGCGCCCGCAGGCGCCGGCCATGCGTGAAAAGGAGTACGGCATTTGGCAGACCTGGAGCTGGGCGCGCGCCGCTGAGGATGTGCGCCTCATGAGCTGCGGGCTGGCCGCCCTCGGCTTTCAGTCCGGGCAGAACCTGGCCATCATCGGCGACAACCGCCCCCACCTCTACCAAGCCTTCATCGCGGCGCAGAGCCTGCGTGGCGTACCGGTGCCGATGTACCAGGATGCCGTGGCCAGCGAGATGGCCTTTGTGTTGCAGGACGCCGAAATCCAGTTCGTCATCGCCGAGAACCAGGAGCAGGTCGACAAGCTGCTGGAGCTGCGGGAGACGGTGCCCGGCCTGCAACACATCATTTACGATGACCCGCGTGGCCTGCGCAACTACCGGCATGAGGGGTTGATCAGCATCGAGCGCCTGTTCGAGCTGGGGCGCGAGTACGAGCAGGCCCATCCGGACTTCTATGCGAAGTCGGTCGAGCAGGGGCAAGCTTCGGATGTGTCGGTGATCCTCTACACCTCGGGCACCACCGGCCGGCCCAAGGGCGTGTGCCAGACGCACGCCAGCTTCATCCAGTCGGCGCAGGGCGGCGTGGAGGTCGATGGCCTGAACCCGTCGGACAACATCATTTCCTACCTGCCGCCGGCCTGGGTGGGCGACCACCTGTTCTCTATCGCCCAGTGGCTGGTGGCAGGTTTCACGATAGACTGCCCGGAGTCGACCGGCACGGTGAGCATCGACCTGCGCGAGATCGGGCCGAGCTACTACTTCGCGCCGCCGCGGGTGTTCGAGGGCATGCTGACGTCGGTCTCCATCCGCATGGAAGATGCGGCAGCGCCCAAGCGTTGGCTGTACCGCAAGTTCATGGACGTGGCGCGCCGATGTGGCGCCGAGATCCTGGACGGCCATGCCGTGCCGTTCACCGACCGGCTGCTGTACGCGCTGGGCAATGTCCTGGTGTACGGGCCGCTGCGCAATGTGCTGGGCCTGAGCCGTATCCGGGTGGCCTATACGGCTGGCGCCGCCATCGGGCCGGACCTGTTCACCTTCTACCGCTCGATCGGCATCAACCTCAAGCAGCTGTATGGCCAGACCGAGACCTGCGCCTATGTGTGCATCCAGAAGAACGGCCGCGTCAAGCTCAACAGCGTGGGCGAGGCGGCACCGGGCATCGAGATCAAGATTGCCGACAACGGCGAGGTGCTGGTCAAGGGTGTCTCGGTGCTCAAGGAATACTACAAGCGCCCCGATGCCACCGCCGAAGTGATGGACGCTGAAGGCTACTTCCATACCGGCGATGCCGGCGTGATCGACCACGACGGCCACCTGCACATCATCGACCGTGCCAAGGATGTGGGCAAGCTGGCCACCGGCGCGATGTTTGCGCCCAACTACATCGAGAACAAGCTCAAGTTCTTCCCGCAGATCAAGGAAGCGGTGTGCTTCGGCCACGGCCGTAACGAGGTCTGCGCCTTCATCAACATCGACTTCGAAGCCGTGGGCAACTGGGCCGAGCGCCAGGCACTGCCCTACAGCGGCTATGTGGATCTGGCCGGCAAGCCGCAGGTGCTGGACATGGTGGCCGAGTGCGTGGCCAAGGTCAACGCCGACCTGGCGGCCGAAGAAGGCATGAGCGAAACGCAGATTGCCCGTTTCCTGGTGCTGCACAAGGAGCTGGACCCGGACGACGACGAGCTGACCCGTACCCGCAAGGTGCGGCGCGGCTTCATCGAGGACAAGTACGCGGTGCTGATCGACGCGCTCTACGGCGGGCGCAGCGAGCAGTTCATCGAAACGCAGGTGAAGTTCGAGGACGGCCGCACCGGCAAGGTCTCGGCCACCCTGCCCATCCGCGACGCGCAACGCTACCCGGCCGTGGCCGCAGCTGCCTGAAAGAAACAGTGCGATGAAAGAACGCAAGCTCGGCGACGTCATCCTCGACGTGCAGAACATCTCCCTGGCCTTCGGCGGCGTCAAGGCGCTGACCGACATCTCCTTCAATGTGCGCGAGCATGAGATCCGCTCCATCATCGGCCCCAACGGCGCCGGCAAGAGCTCCATGCTCAACTGCATCAACGGCGTCTACACGCCGCAGCAGGGCTCCATCACCTTCCGCGGGCAGACCTTCGACCACATGGACAGCCACGAGGTGGCGGTGATGGGCATTGCCCGCACCTTCCAGAATCTGGCGCTGTTCAAGGGCATGAGCGTGATCGACAACCTCATGACCGGACGCAACCTGCGCATCAAGAGCAACCTGTTCCTGCAGGCGCTGCGCATCGGCCCCGCCCAGCGCGAGGAGGAGCGGCACCGCGAATTCGTCGAGCACATCATCGACTTCCTGGAAATCCAGGCCTACCGCAAGACCCCCGTGGGCCAGCTGCCCTACGGCCTGCAAAAGCGCGTCGACCTGGGCCGCGCCCTGTCCATGGAGCCGCAGGTGCTGCTGCTCGACGAGCCCATGGCCGGCATGAACGTCGAGGAAAAGCAGGACATGTGCCGCTTTGTGCTCGACGTCAACCAGGAATTCGGCACCACCGTCGTCCTGATCGAACACGACATGGGGGTGGTGATGGACATCTCCGACCGCGTGGTGGTGCTGGACTACGGCAAGAAGATCGGCGACGGCACCCCCGACGAGGTCCGCAGCAACGAGGACGTCATCAGCGCCTACCTCGGCACCTCGCACTGACGCGCAAAGGACAGAACCATGGGATTTTTTCTGGAAACCCTGATCAGCGGCCTGATGGCGGGCATGCTGTATTCGCTGGTAGCCCTGGGCTTCGTGCTGATCTTCAAGGCTTCGGGCGTGTTCAATTTCGCGCAGGGCGCGATGGTGCTGTTTGCCGCGCTGGCGATGGCCCGCTTTTCCGAGTGGATTCCCGGGTACCTGGGGGTCTCCAGCCGGCTGCTGGCCAACCTGCTGGCCTTCGCGGCGGCCGGCGGGGTGATGTTCCTCGTCGCCTGGCTGGTCGAGTGGCTGGTCCTGCGCCACCTGGTCAACCAGGAGGGCATCACGCTGCTCATGGCCACCCTGGGCATCACCTATTTTCTCGACGGGGTGGGACAGACGGTGTTCGGCAGCGACATCTACAAGATCGATGTCGGTATGCCCAAGGAACCCCTGATGGTGCTGCAGGACGTGTTCCAGGGCGGGCTGCTGGTCAGCCAGGAGGACCTGCTGGCCGCGGCCATCGCCGCCGCGCTGGTCGCGGCGCTGAGCCTGTTCTTCCAGAAGACCGGCACCGGCCGGGCCCTGCGCGCGGTGGCCGACGACCACCAGGCCGCGCAGTCCATCGGCATCCCGCTCAACCGCATCTGGGTCATCGTCTGGTGCGTGGCCGGGGTGGTCGCCCTGGTGGCCGGCATCATCTGGGGCTCCAAGCTGGGCGTGCAGTTCTCCCTGTCCACGGTGGCGCTGCGGGCGCTGCCCGTGGTCATCCTGGGCGGACTGACCTCGGTGCCCGGCGCCATCGTCGGCGGGCTGATCATCGGCGTGGGCGAGAAGCTGTCCGAGGTGTACATCGGCCCCTTCGTGGGCGGCGGCATCGAGATCTGGTTCGCCTACGTGCTGGCGCTGGTCTTCCTGCTGTTCCGGCCCCAGGGCCTGTTCGGCGAAAAAATCATCGACCGGGTATGACACCGTGCCGCACAGCCCCGGCTCCGCGCCGCGCACGGGCTCCGTCCCCCCATTGACTCATTAGGGATCATTTCGATGTTCTACAGAGAAAACGGTCAATTCAAGACCTCCTACCGGGCCGACCAGCAGATCTTTCCGATCACGCAGGACCGGCTGGGCGTGCTGCTCATCATCGCTTTTGCCGCCATCGGTGTGCCACTGCTGGCCGACGAGTACCTGTACCGCGCCATCCTGATTCCCTTCCTCATCCTGTCGCTGGCGGCCCTGGGTGTCAATGTGCTGGTCGGCTACTGCGGAC